>NZ_JASHAT010000004.1:0-157109 GCF_047464965.1 Streptococcus mitis | reverse complement strand
CATATGAATCTTTCTAATGAGTTGTTTCGTCGCTTTTCATTATAGGTCATATGGGACTTTTTTTCTACACAAAAATAGGCTCCATAATATTTATAGGAGATTTACCCACTACAAATATTATAGAGCCAGTTAAGATTTCTTGTTTTTCCAACTTTTTTATTTTTTATAATAATTGCAGGTTTTCGTACTTCTAGTGTAGGAGGAGATTTAGGAACCTATATCCATATTTTTGAATCAAATGACTTACAACTTCCGGATTTATCAATTCTATTTCGTTCTCGATTTGAAATTGGTTATTTAGTAAGTAATATTTTTCTAAGAAACTTCAGTTCTCACTATACATTTTTATTGTTTGCCTATGCCTTTATAACCTTATTTTTCTGGTTTTTTGTTCTTTATAAGCATTCTAAAAATGTTTACATGAGTTTATTGATTTACCTCAGCTCATTAGGACTCTTTTTTTATTCCTTATCAAATATCAGACAAGGTCTAGCAATCGCTTTAAGTTTTTTAGGATTTCACTACTTAGTAAAAAACAAGAAGATTTTAGCATCAATATTCATCTTATTAACTCCCTTATTTCATACATCTGGTATCGTCTGCCTCTTGTTTTTCCCCCTTAAAAAAATCGTTTTAAACAAAAGAGCATACCAGTTTGTGTTCATTTTATTTCTTATCATCTTTCCTTTTATCAAACAAATTGCCACTACCTTTATTTCTTTCTTTCCTCAGTATACTTCCTATCTGGAATCATCATGGTTTTTGGAAAGCAATAAATGGGCACCTGTATTTTTAACAATTTGGTATGGTATAGTTCTGGTCTTTGGAGAAGTAGTGATTAGAAAGAAAAAATTATCGACTGAAGAAGAATATATAAGAAGTCTGTTCTTTATCTCCTTTTTACTTACCGCGTCAACTTTGCAAACAAGCCTTTTTGGTAGATTCGCACACTACTTTACCCCCTTTATTTGCCTATATATCCCTATGATTTTATCTAAAATAGGTGACAAAAAAGTTCAGTGGATTTTATTTTATTTGGTGATATTGGTTTATGCTTCAATCTTTCTAGTCATTGTTTACTTTAAAGCTGACTGGTACCATGTCGTTCCCTACCGTTCAGTTATTGTAGATTGGTTATTTGGAAATTAGGTTTAGGAGTTATAAAATGAAATTTTCAGTTCTAACGACAGTCTATAAAAAAGAAACTCCTAGAAATTTAAGGAAAAGTTTACTAAGCTCTTATCATCAGACCATTAAACCAACAGAAATCATTTTAGTTTGTGATGGTACATTGCCAGAAGAGCTAGATAGAGAAATCGAAAAGTTGCAGAGAGAAATCCCGATTTTAAAGGTTTTTCATTTACCTAAAAACCTAGGTTCTGGACCAGCTTCCCTCTTTGGAGTTAATCAATGTCAAACAGAATTCATTGCAAGAATGGACAGTGATGACTATTCTCTAGAAACAAGGTTTGAGAAGCAATTAGCTGCCTTTGAAAAAAATCCCAACCTCATCATGGTTGGTTCCAATATTCTAGAGAAGAATACAGAGTTTACCGCCTTAAAGAAAGTACCAGAAACTACAGCCGAAATTCGTCAATATTCGAAAATGAGAAATCCCTTTAATAATCCATCGAGTATGATGAAAAAAGAGTATATCTTGAAGGCTGGTAATTATCGTAAATTCCGTTACCTAGAGGATTATGACCTCACAATGAGATTGTTACATGATAATCCAACTAAGGATTTTTTGAATATCCAGGAACCTTTAGTTGTTATGCAAACAAATGATTCCAGCTACCTACGTAGAGGTGGTTTCCTGTATGTAAAGACTGACTTTATGCTCCAATTAGATTTTTATCGTAGAAGAGACATTAGTCTAGTAGAATTTCTTAGAAATATTTTCCTTCGTAATGCGGTTCGAATTCTTCCGAATTCAGTTAGGAAATGGGTCTATAGGAAAAAAATGAGAGAAGATGTAGAGGTGGTTAGGAAGATATGAAGAGAGTCATTACATACGGAACATTTGATTTATTGCATTATGGTCATATTAATCTCTTAAAAAGGGCAAAAGCTTTGGGAGATTATTTGATTGTAGGATTATCCACCAATGAATTTAATAGACTAGAAAAAAATAAAGAATGTTATTTCGATTACGAAAAAAGAAAATCGCTATTAGAGGCTATCAGATATGTGGATCTTGTCATACCAGAAGAAAATTGGGATCAAAAAATCTCAGACATCGAAAAGTATCATGCTGATGTCTTTGTCATTGGAGATGATTGGCAGGGCAAGTTTGATTATTTAAGTGATATGGGGATAGAGGTTGTTTACCTACCACGAACAAAAGAAATTTCAACCTCTAAGATAAAGAATGATTTGAATCAAGGAAACTAGGATGAAATATCAAGTCATACATGTAACAGGTGGTGTAAGGAATACCATGAGCGGGGTACAAAGTTTTATAAAGAATCATATCCCAACTGATGATCAAGAATTTGAATATATGGTTGGCGAGTCAAATGGCGACGCTCATTTCCCATTTAATCAATACCTAGATGAAAAAGAAATCAAACGCATTGTATTTCCTGCCCTACAGATTTCTAAACTATTTGCCTATGCGAGAGAGTGCCGACACTTTTATGAAAGGAATAAGATTGATATTCTCCATGTCCATAATCCTATAACCGCTTTTATACATAATTACTATGCTCGAAAAAATGGTGTCCCAGTTAGGATTTACCACAATCATAGTAGCCAATTCTCAGATACTTGGTTAAAAAGTATTCGCAATCGATTTTTGGTCTTTCTAGCCTTGAAAAATGCGACCCATCGTATCTCTTGTGGCCAATTAGCTGGACTGAAAATATTTGGAAAGAAATCATTTCAAATCCTTCCAAATGCAATTGACATCAACAAGTATCGGTTTTCTGCAACTTTTCGAGAAGAAATTCGCAAAGAGTTTCATATAGCTGAAGATCAAAAAGTAGTTGGGATGATTGGTATTTTAAATCCCTTCAAAAACCAGAGTTTTTTGATTGAAATTGCTAAAGAAATGCCTGATGTTACTTTTTTCTTTGTTGGTGAAGGACCAGATCGTTCAACTCTAGAAGGAAAAAGTAAGGAATTTAAGAATATTATCTTTACAGGAAAAAGAGAAGATGTTCATAAATTTTATTCAGCCTTTGATATTTTTGCCTTTCCTTCTTTGTATGAAGGTTTCCCAATCGTGCTGGTAGAAGCTCAGTGTTCCGGAGTCAATATTATCATGAATGAAACGATTGATCCGACAACTCAGATAGTTGGTGAACTCTGTACAGCTATGCCTCTAGATAAGGATAAATGGGTAAACTATATAGAAAAGGCGCCTTTCAAGGATAAGCAACGACAGCTGAATGAACATCTAAAGCGGTTTGACATTGAAGAAAATGTTCAAAATTTAAAAGAAATTTATAAGCAAGGTTTAAAAAGAGAATGATCAAGTATTTAAAACCCTTACTTTTTAAAGTAAGTGATTTTACTTATAAACTAAATAAAATTATTCCCAAGAAAAGGAATAGAATTGTTCTGTATTCTAACTGGGGATTTAGAGATAATCTTAGAACACTCTATCACTATTTAGTGGACAATGGCTATCACAAAGCATATGAAATCGTTTGTGCATCTAATGATTTTTATCATTTAGAAAAAGAACATGATGTAAAGTATGTTTCTATTTATCGAGGTTTCTTTTATTTTTTAACATCTAAATATTTTTTCTATTCATTTGGCAAGTATCCTATAAAACCTGCACCAAACCAGATGGTTGTCAACTTGTGGCATGGAATGCCCTTGAAAAAAATTGGGAATCTTGAAGTTGGAATGGAAAAAATTGACTATAATTTCTTTACAAAATTAGTCTCCTCTTCAGAATTATTTACTCCAATCATGAAAGCTGCTTTTAATGCTAAAGATGAGCAGATGCTTCTTGTTGGTAATATTCGGAATGATGAGCTCTTTAAAGAGAAAAAAGAGAAGAAGATCATTTGGATGCCAACTTATCGTAATTCTAAAAATTATCATGACAGCCAAGCAGCATTGATATTTTCTTTAGAAGAAGAGGATTTTCAAAACATTGAAGAACTACTCTCAAACTATGGGTATCAACTTTATATTAAACTTCACCCTCTTGAGGAATCTCAGTTACAATTCGAAATGAATTATTCGACCATTCATCTATTAACAGAAGAGATTATTAGTGAGCAGTATGAGACTTTATATACCTTTTTGGGAACAACAAGTGCATTAATTACTGATTATTCATCAGTATTTTTAGATTATTATTTATTAAATAGGCCAGTTGCATTTACCATTAATGATTATGAGGAATACAAAGAAAAACGTGGTTTTGTATTTGAAGATATCAAGAGTCTTATGGTGGGGAGTGTCATTCGTGATTCGCATGATTTATTAGAATTTCTAGCGAGTGTCATGAAATCTGAAGATCCTTATATTGACGAACGAAAAAAAGTTAATAACAAGGTTAATGCCATTCAAAAAGATTTTACAAAGACCCTTTTGGATGAAATTGGATTAAAGAAATAAGGTTAGGATAAAGAATGATTAGTGTAATCGTACCCGTTTATAATGTAGAAACTTATCTGGAAGAGTGTTTAGACAGCATTCAAAATCAAACCTACACAGATCTTGAAGTCATTTTAGTCAATGATGGTTCAACAGATGGTTCACAAGCTATTTGTGAGCGTTATTGCCAAACAGATAAGCGTTTCCGATTAATGAATCAAACCAACCAAGGACAAAGTGTTGCACGAAATAATGGAGTAACAGCTTCGACAGGCGAGTTCATTGCTTTCGTGGATAGTGACGACATTATCCTAGCGAATTATTTAGAAACCTTAATGCAACATATGGGTGAAGACGTAGATATTGTAGAAAGTCAATTCACCGTACATAAAAAGGAATTCTTGGCAGAAAAGTCTCAAGATACAAAAATCCTTTTTGAGGGAAATTCTCAAGAAGCAGTAAAAATCTTTCCAAACCATGTTCTAAGTGTGAACCCAGTTACAAAACTCTATAGAAGATCAATCGTTGAAGCTGTTCCTTATTTAGAAGGGTTTATTTTTGAAGATATTTATAGCGGTATTGGGATGCTTAAATATATCCGAAAGATTGTGAAAATTGATTATGTAGGATATTATTACCGTCAACATCAGTCGAGTACTATGCATCGAACATTTACTGAAAAAAATTTAGACGTATTCGTAGTTTGTGACAAGTTAATAGAGTTGTATTCTGATAGTGAAGAACTTCTTCCTTATATTGGTAGCTTCTTAGTGGATATAGCAACTATGCATTATCAAGGTTATATCCGTAAAGGAAATCCATATGCAGAAGTCTATAATCAGAAATTGGCCGACTATGTAACTATCACCAAGAAAAATCCAGACTTGGCTAGAGCGTCACGTTTGATTAAGCTCTATAATATTTGCCCAAAATATTATAATTCAATTGTATTTCCAATCTATTACGCAATTTGGAAATGGAAAAATGGTATTAAAGAAGTAAAGCTAGATAAATAACAATAAATGAGAAGGTAATTATTTTATGATTAGCGTAATCGTTCCAGTTTATAACGTGGAAGAATATCTGGAAGAATGCCTAGAAAGTATAAGGCATCAAACTTTCACTGATATTGAAGTGATACTAGTCAATGATGGCTCAATTGATAGTTCAAGGCAAATATGTGAACGATATTGTGAGAAAGATAATCGCTTTAAATTAATCAATCAAGAAAATCAAGGACAAAGTGTCGCTAGAAATCGCGGTGTGAAAGAATCCATTGGAGAATATATTATGTTTGTGGATAGCGATGATGTGATTAATACAAGCGTATTAGAAGTATTACTTCCTTACATGAAGACGGATGTAGATATCGTAGAATGTAGAAGTTCTATTAATAAAGAAGAGTTCTTTCTTAATAGAACTTCTACAATTGTATTCGAAGGAAACGCTAAAGAAGCAATTCTTAATTGTATTGTGTCTGAAGATGTGAAATTTTGTGCTTTTACGAAGTTATATAGAAGAGAAATTGTTGAAAAAGTTCCATTTTTAGAAGGTTATATTTACGAAGATGTTTTTACTGGAATCAATTATTTAAAACATATTCGAAAAATAGTAGTTGTTGATTATATCGGTTATTACTATCGTGTTCATCCGAATAGCACTATGACAAAATCCTTTAATGAAAAAGATTTAGATATTTTTAAAGTGGGAAATCAGTTAATAGATTCCTTTAAAGATGATGAAGATATGCTTCCTTATATTGGATATTTTATGTTTTATATAGGACATGGACACTATTTAAAAGATGGGATAAATAAGAAGAATCCATATGTCGATTTATATGAAGATTTTATTCGAAAGGCTGCTTTTATAGCAAAGCAATCCAAGGAAGTTGTTCGAAAATATCGTTTATTGAGACTGTATTTAATTGCTCCAAAATATTATACAACGATTACTCATCCAATTTATATATTAATTCAAAAGATATGGATTTCTACTAAAAAAATAATTAATAAAAAGCAAATTGATAATATAGTACATTTATTTACCTAAACTTTTCATTAAAATGATGTAATCGATTTCTATAGAATAGAGGTTTTATTATGGATATTTTTATCTTATTAATAATAGCGATATTACTATATCTGCTACCTGAAAATAATGATTATTTAAATATGAAATCAACAATTGGGATAAAAGGTTTCTTAGCATTAGGGATAGTTTTCCATCATTTATCGAAATATGTAACAACAGGGGTAGAGTTTTCTAATTTTAGTTATATGGGAACATATATAGTATCTGTATTTTTCTTTCTATCAGGCTATGGCTTATATGTTCAGAATAATCAAAAAGAAAATTATCTTGATAATTTTTTAACTAAAAGATTGTCGAGGATTTTAAGACCATTTATTGTTATATCTGCTATATATTTGATTTACTACTACTTAAATGGACAAGAGCTAACAAACTCTTTCTTCATTAATTTATTTAAAAAAGGAGATACCATAATTTTAAATGGATGGTTTGTTAATACTATCGTTTTAATGTACATATCCTTCTATCTATCGTTTAAAATGTTCCGCAATCAAACAATGGCTATAATAGTGAATTTACTTTTAATAGTAGTCTATATTATTTTTGCAATAAGATTAGAATATGGTTTTTGGTGGTATAATAGTAGCTTACCATTTGTTTTAGGATTGATTTGGGCGAAAAACAAAAAGTGTATTGATAGTGTATTGAGTAAGTATTATTTTTTATCTTAGTAATAATTACTGGGTCACTATTTATTTCTCATCAATTTGGTTTTATACATTGGAAACTACATTTATTTGATAGTTATAGTTATGCATTTTCAGCTAATATAGACAATCTTATATTTACTCTTTTCTCTATCTTGATAGTTAGGAAAATAGATTTTTCTAATAAGTACTTACTATTTTTAGGTAGGATATCATTTGAGTTATATATGATTCACGGGTTGGTGATAATAGCGTTTGGTAAGTATTTTGTAACCTCTAAATTAAATGATGTTGTCTTTTCAACTCTGGTTTTAATGATTAGCATTTTTTTAGCATGGATAATCCACACAATAATTAATAAAATAAGTATTATGGACCAACTTAGAAGTCTTAAATTTAGTAAAAGGAGATGTCATAATAAAAATGATTAGTATAATAGTTCCAGTTTATAATGTAGAAAACTATCTAGAAGAATGTTTAGATAGTATTAAAAATCAAACGTATACAGATATCGAAGTTATTCTAGTCAATGATGGATCTACTGATAATTCACAAGCAATTTGTGAAAGATATTGTCAGCAAGATCCCCGTTTTCATTTAATTAATCAAGAAAATCAAGGGCAAAGTGTTGCTCGCAACAATGGAGTAGCTGCTTCTACAAGTGAATTTATTACTTTTGTGGATAGCGATGATGTTATAAAAAGTGATATGTTACAACAATTAATGAATTATATGGACACAGGAATCGATGTTGTTGAATGTGATTTTACAGTAAATAAAGAAATATATAATATTAAAAATAGACAGTTGAAAATTGAGGAGTTTACTTCGTCAGAGGCACTAAAAAAATGTCTCGATATGGAGATAAAGTGGAATCCTGTAGCTAAATTGTACCGTCGAAAAATAGTAGAGGGGACTCCATTTTTAGAAAATTTAATTTATGAAGACTTGTATTCAGGAATTGTTTCATTACAGAATATTGAAAAAATGAGGAAAATTAACTACGTTGGTTACTATTATCGTATCCATTCTAGAAGTACTATGAGAAGAAAATTTGATAGTAAAAATTTAGATTTATTTAAAATTGGGGATTCTTTATTAGAAAAATTTAGTGAGGATAAATTATTACCATATATAGCTAAAGCACTCTTTTTAGTATGTATTGCTCATGTTGAATTATATAAAATTCGCCCTGGTCATCCTTATTTTAAGGAATACGACGAGAATCTAAAAAAATATATTGGAATTGCAAAAAAATCTTCAGAAGTTTTAAAAAACAGTAGATTATTACGATGGTATACTTTTTCTCCGAGATTATTTATTATAATTATATTTCCGCTTTATTTACATTATTTGGATATTCGTAATAAAATAAATTATACAAGGAATAAGTTTAATAGCTTTGTTTCTACTCGTTTGGTAAAAGATAAAGCTCAAAGTATCTTGTGAAATGTTGGAGTATGTACTTTAATAACCGAATTTATCATATTTGTAAATATTGATGATGTTAGTTCTAATTGATATTTTGAAGATATAAATAATTATAAGAATGAACATATTTATTTTGTATAACCTGTCCATAGTTCTATTAAGTATGAATTTGATAAACTCAATAAAAATAAAGGAAATTTAACCACGTAATAATACATTGTTGTTGCAAATACATTCTTAAAGAAGGAGAAAAGGAGAAAAGTTGAAATTAGAAAAGTTAATAAGTGTAATTGTACCTGTTTATAATGTTGAAGAATATTTAGATGAATGTTTAGATAGCATTAAAAGGCAAACATATAAAAATATAGAAGTAATATTAGTAAACGATGGTTCTACTGATAAGTCACAGGAAATTTGTGAACGATATTGTCAACAAGACAACCGTTTTCATTTAATAAATCAAGAAAACAGAGGGTTGAGCGGGGCGCGTAACAGAGGAATTCAGGAATCAACTGCTGAATTTATTACTTTTGTGGATAGCGATGACATCATTAAGGATGATATGCTGTATCAATTAATAGAAAAGATGGATTCAGAAGATATTGATATTGTAGAGTGCTGGTATACTCATAATCAAAAAGAATTGCAGCAGAAATCACGTGAAAATATCGGGAATGTTTTTAAAGGAAATGGCAAGGAAACATTGGTAGCATTATGTAAAGATAATATTGTTCGTTTAAATGCATGGGCAAAATTGTACAGAAGAGAAGTGATTAAGGATTTTCCATTTCCAGAAGGATTATTTTATGAAGATGTTTATGAAGGAATAGGAATCCTACTGCACATTCGAAAACTGGTTAAAATAAATTATACTGGATATTTTTATCGCTTACGATTTGGTAGTATTATGAATCGAGAATTTAGCGAAAAAAATTTAGATTTGTTTACTATTTGTGCCAAAGTAGAACAATTATACGCTGAGGATACTGCTTCGCTAGAATATATATATCGCCGACTATTTGATTTAGTATTAATGCATATTATAGATTATCGTATTCATGAAGGGAATCCATATAAAGATAAATATTTTTTCTATTTGAACAGATATGCAAGTAGTTCGAAGCCGTCTTTATTAATTAGATTGTATCGATTGTTTCCAAAACATATTGTTCTAATTACAAGAGTTGTTAGAGCTATGCAATGGCGATTAGAAAAATATTATATAAAATCTTTTTTTAAAACTCAAAAGTAATAAGAAGTATCACTTAAGAGATAAAACTTATTTCATTTTCATTTACTTTATGAGAGAGGAGAATACTATAATTTGAAAAGTAAAAAATTAATTAGTATCATCGTACCAGTTTATAATGTTGAAGAATATTTAAATGAATGTTTAGATAATATTCAATCTCAAACATATAAGAATCTCGAAGTAATATTAGTCAATGATGGATCAACTGATGGATCTAAAGAAATCTGTGAGAAATACTGTAAAAGAGACACCCGTTTCCGCTTAATTAATCAAACGAATCAAGGGCAGAGTGTTGCCAGAAACCGAGGTATGCAGGAATCTACAGGTGAATTTCTTACTTTTGTAGATAGTGATGATGTCATTAAAGAAGACATGCTTGAGCAACTAATGAAACAGATGACCTCAGAAAATATTGATATCGTAGAATGTTGGTATACTCATAATGAACAAGATTTGAAACTTAAAACAGAAGAAAATATAGGGATAGTCTTTAGAGGAGATACCAAAGAAGCCTTGGTTTCTCTTTGTAGGGATAATATTGTACGTTTAAATCCAGTTGCTAAACTATTTAGAAGAGAAGTGATTATAAATTTCCCATTTCTTGAAGGCTTAATTTATGAAGATGTTTATAGTGGAATTGGAATATTAAAGCAGATACGAAATATGGTAAAAATTAATTATGCGGGATATTATTATCGATTGCGTCCAGGAAGTACTATGAATCGGAAATTCAATCTTAAAAATTTAGATTTGTTTACGATTTGTGATAAAGTAGAAAAATATTACGATGATGATGAGGAAGCACTAAGTTATATTTATCGCCGATTGTTTAATCTAGTATTGATGCACGTAATAGATTACCGTATTTTTGAAGGTAATGCCTATGAAGATAAATATCGCAATTATTTAAATAGATATGCTAAAAGTTCAAAAAGATCATTTTTAATTCGTGCCTATTTACTATTTCCCAAACATATTGTTAATATCTCACATATTCTTGGAGGATTACAATGGCGTTGGCAGGAATATGTAGTTAAAAAAATTCGATAGGGGTAGTAAGAGTGAAGTATTTTTTAAAAGAAACATATGTAAAAGCAAATCACGCAGGACCCAAAGCGAGAATGGATGCTGAAAAAATTATGTTGGATAATGGCTATCGAGAGTATTATTTAACAGAAAGTCAAAAGAACAATCATTTAAATCAAAATGATGTTATTATTCTTCAATTTCCATTGTTGTGGCAGTCACTGAAGAAACAAATACGTATGAAGTTTTTAAAGAAAAGAAGTTTTAAAGCGTATTTACTTGTTCATGATATTGAATCTCTGAGAAATAAAAAAATTACATCATTTTCTGATTTTAAATACTCTATCATCCATTTTTTACAAAATAAAACTGTTTTAGAAAGAGTAGATGGAATCATAGCACATAATGATAAAATGAAGGCTGAACTAGTAAAAATGGGAATTAATAAAGATAAAATTGTTCCGTTAGATATATTTGACTATTTAATTCCTAATTTTAACGAAGATAAAAACTATGATAAAGATAAAATCTTACTAGCTGGTAATTTTGATATTCGTAAAACAAGGTATGCTCGCGAATTACCTGAAAAACCCGAATTTGAAATTTATGGAATCAACTTTGAGTCTGAACATCTTCCGAATAATGTTCACTATAAGGGAGCATTCACTCCAGATGAACTGCCCAATCAGCTGCAAGGTGGGTTTGGTTTGGTATGGGACGGAGATAGCCCCCATACTTGTAGTGGGATGTATGGAGAGTATTTAAAGATGAATAACCCGCATAAAGCTTCTCTATATTTAGCATCTGGTTTTCCGATTATTGTATGGAGCCAATCTGCTCTGGCTGATTTTGTAGGAAAAAACCATTGTGGAATCATTGTTGATTCATTATTTGAAATTGCAGATTGTTTAAACACGATTGATGAAGAAGATTTTCAAGAGCTGATTAAAAATAGTAAAATAGCAGGAGAGAAACTTCGTAACGGATATTTTCTAAAAAAAGCTTTAGAAAAATGTGAAAGGAAATTTTAGAGTTTATGAAATTCCAAACCTTACAAGAAAAAATCATTCGATATCATACGATTATAAAATATTATGGTCTCAAACCAACTCTAGCTTATTATCTTGCGCAACAGTCTGAGACAAAGTACTATGATTTTCGTAAAAAGATTCTTTTTGATTTTGTATTGAAATTACGTAAAGAAGCTCAAATAGATGATTTGATGGATGAAAAAGAAGAAGTAGTAACAGAATTTCCGAAAATAATTTGGACAATGTGGCAACAAGGAGAAGCGCAAATGCCTGAGACTGTCCAGACTTCAACGAAGACCATAAAAGACTTCGCTAAAAGAAATGACTGTGAATTCTATTTGTTGACGGATGAAAATCTGGCGGATTTCATCAATATTCCATCAGACATCACCGACAAATACAAGAAAAAAAAATTATCAGCTGCGCATTATTCCGATATTATTCGTTTTAGTCTCTTATACAAATACGGTGGAATTTGGATGGATGCAACCTTATTTGTATCTCCCTATGCAACTTTAGAAATGTTTGAAGGTGATTTCTTTACTCTGAATCATCCACCTATAGGAACAAATCAAATGGAACGAACTGTTGGTGACTTTAAATGGGCAGGTTTCTTTCTAGCAGGAAAAAAAGGAAAGCCTTATTTTAAACATATTCGGGATTTATATCTTTACTATGTTCGTAAATATCCAGTCTTTATTCATTACCTGATGATGGATTATTTTATTTTGTCCGAATATAAGTGCAATCCTTATTTTGAAAACTTAGTGGATAGATTACCTATTCTAGCACCAGCTGAGCGTGTTTGGTTTTTAAGAGACCATGCCCATGATCTTTTTGATGAAAAAGAATGGGAAGAAGTATTAAAAACAACACCGATTATGAAAACGACTTATAAAATCAAGAAAGAAGAAGTCCTTCCAGGAAGTTATCTCGATCAACTTTTACAAGGAAAATTAAAGGAATAGATGAAATACACGAAAAAAAGTAGAACCGAATTTGCCACCTTAAATACGAGTATTGCTCTGGCATTGCAACCTTTTCAAGTCCTTCTTGGCTTTATCAATCGAACTATTTTTATCAATTTACTTGGGGTAACCTATCTAGGATTAAACAATTATTTGTCTAGCTTAGTTTCCATTCTGTCTTTGGCAGAATTAGGGGTTGCTGGAGCCATGAGCTATGCACTATATGGACCCTTAGACAGAGAAGAACATGGAAAAATCAATGCCTTTATGATTCTCTTCAAAAAATTATATAGAATCATTGGCTTTTCTATTTTTATACTGGGCGCTATACTTTCTTTATTTCTTCCTTATATGATAAAGGATTATACGGTAAATAGCGAAGTATATTTGATTTTTTTCCTCTTTGTTTTTAATTCTGCTTCTAGCTATTTTTTCTCCTATAAACGAACCTTGCTTTATGTCGATCAGCGTAATTATATGATGACTTTGATTGACTTTGGATTAAATACTCTTCGCGTATGCTTGCAAATCGGAATTTTATTCTTTACCAAAAATTATATCTTTTATCTATTGATCAGTATCATCATGAATTTTATAGGGAATATCATCATGTCGCGGATTGTAGATAGATTGTATGGTTACTTGTTTAAGAATGAGATAACACCCATTAATCAGGAGGAAAAAGGAAAATTTATCCGAAATATCAAAGGAAATATAGTCGGTAGTATTGGAGAAACGATTGTTTTTCAAACAGATAGTATTCTAATGGCAAGTTTTGTCAGCTTAGCAGCTATAGGTATTTACGGGAATTATACCTATGTTTTAGGATTTCTTTCACTGATTTTAAATACTGTGATTAATTCAGTTGTTTCTTCCGTAGGTAACTTAGTCCATTCGGAGTCTACGACAGTAGCAGATATGGTTAAATTCCTAAAAAAATTCCAGTTTATTACTTTTAGCCTGATTTATTTTGCTAGCTTAGGTTATTTAATGTTCATTCATCCATTTATGACTATCTGGTTAGGTGAGAGTTTTTCATTTAATTATACGATTGAGATTTTGATCGTCCTTCATTTTTTCCTAACTTTTTATAGAAGACCGATTCTAACGTTGATTTCAGTTTATGGATTAAGTTATGAGCAAAATAAAAAAGTTATCGTCGAGATTTTATTAAATATTTCCCTTTCACTCTACTTTTTAGTGATTTTAGATTTAGGGGTATCTGGAATTTTATTGGGTACGATTTGTTCAACAGTCTTGACCTGTACATGGTATGAACCCTATAGCGCCTTTAAGTATGGATTGAAAGCTTCCTCAAAGGATTTTTTTAAAACATTGTTACAAGATTTCACTGTCGCAGGGATAAGCTTTCTACTTTTGAGTTTGCTGGATAACTACCTCTTAACTCAGCTAGATTTCATTTTCGGTTTGATCATCAAAATCGTCCTTTATTTGATAGTATTGGGTGTCTACGTTTTCCTATTTAGAAATCATGAAGGCGGTAGACAAATCATACTGATGATTCAAAAAGTATTAAAGTTAAAAAAATAAGGAGAAATCAATGAAAAGAATATTGGTTTGTGGTCTGGTTCCAGATGTTGGTGGCTTGGAAAAAATTGTTCTAGATTTTTATAACCATATTGATACCTCTGAATTTGAACTGGAATTTTTACTACAAGGTCCTGAAGATGTTGAATTTAGTGATCATTTTAAAAAGCTTTGTCGCAATCCTCTAGTCGTTCATAGAATCCCCAAGTTAAGACCTCATATCCAGCAAGCCTTAAAAGAATGGGATGATTTTTTTAAGAAGAATGCTCATCGTTATGATATTTTATGGTCCAATCAAAACGGCCTGACTCATCTAGAATTTTTAAAATTAGCAAAGAAATATGGGATAGAAAAAAGAATCGTTCATGGACATTGTGCGACAGCAGATAAATTTTATCGTTTTATTCACCCAATTAATCGACTTTTTGTCGGAAAATATGCAACAGATTTTTGGGCCTGTGGAACAGAAGCATTGAACCATTTTTATCATGGTCAAGAAAGAAAAAAAGCCTTGGTTATTCATAATGCCATTGAAGTTGAGAAGTTTTTATATGATCAAGAAATGCAAACCCAACTTCGAAAGGAGTATCAGATCCCTGAAAATTGTTTGGTCATTGGGCAAGTTTCCCGCTTAAATGAGAAACAAAAAAATCAAAGTTTTTGTGTGAAGGTCTTTTCTGAAATCGTCAAAAAAGAACCAAATTCCCGTTTAGTTTTTATCGGAAGAGGTGATACTGCATTTTTAGAAAATGTGGCAAAAGAATATGGTGTAGAAGATAAAGTCATTTTTACAGGATTGACCACTAATGTCGGAAAAATGCTAAATTTATTAGATGTGTTCTTCTTCCCATCTAATTTTGAAGGATTGCCAATTGTACTCATTGAAGCACAAGCAAATGGCTTACCTGTTGTAACAGCAAATCATCTACCAGATGCTAGAATACTAGGTAACTATGATAACAGCCTGTCTTTGAAGGATTCTCTTGAAGATTGGGCAGATAAGATTTTGTCGTTCAGAGATCATCGGGAGCTTGATACAGAAAAGGTGAAACAGCTAATAGATGAAAATGGCTACGAGATTGAATCAGCAACCAAACAGTTGGAGAAATTATTTAATGAGTAATAAAAAAGTTGGTGGAGAGGACAAACATGTCTTCTCTAATTTTTTATAATGATTTAATAGTTTGGAACACTATTTAATCCTGAAGCAAAAGCAGACAAAATAGAGAAGGCATGATATAATATAAAGTAGATTTCTATGTTATAAAACAAGAACTGTTTGGACATTATTCATTTGAAAGCTCCTTGATGTTCAAACAATAGGTGCTCTAAACCCTTGCTACGAAAGGAAAAAAACTCAATGGCTACTATTCAATGGTTTCCTGGTCACATGTCTAAAGCGCGTCGACGGGTGCAGGAAAATTTAAAATTTGTTGATTTTGTGACGATTTTGGTGGATGCTCGCTTACCTCTGTCTAGTCAAAATCCTATGTTGACCAAGATTGTTGGTGACAAACCAAAACTCTTGATTTTAAACAAGGCAGACTTGGCTGATCCAGCAATGACCAAGGAATGGCGTCAGTATTTTGAATCACAAGGAATCCAGACGCTGGCTATCAACTCCAAAGAGCAAGTGACTGTAAAAGTCGTAACAGATGCTGCCAAAAAACTCATGGCTGATAAGATTGCTCGTCAGAAGGAACGTGGTATCAAGATTGAAACCTTGCGTACCATGATTATTGGGATTCCAAACGCTGGTAAATCAACTCTCATGAACCGTTTAGCTGGTAAGAAGATTGCCGTTGTCGGCAACAAACCAGGTGTTACCAAGGGGCAACAATGGCTTAAAACCAATAAAGACCTTGAAATCCTGGATACACCGGGGATTCTCTGGCCTAAGTTTGAGGATGAAACTGTTGCGCTTAAGTTGGCCTTGACTGGAGCTATCAAAGACCAGTTGCTTCCTATGGACGAGGTAACTATTTTTGGCCTCAATTATTTCAAAGAACATTATCCAGAAAAGCTGGCTGAACGCTTCAAACAAATGAAAATTGAAGAAGAAGCGCCTGTTATTATTATGGACATGACCCGTGCTCTCGGTTTCCGTGATGACTATGACCGCTTTTACAGTCTCTTCGTGAAGGAAGTCCGTGATGGCAAACTTGGTAACTATACCTTAGATACATTGGAAGACCTCGATGGCGACGATTAAAGAAATCAAAGAACTCCTTGCAACGGTCAAGGACCTAGATAGCCCTATTTTTTTAGAGCTTGAAAAGGATAATCGCTCAGGAGTTCAAAAGGAAATCAGCAAGCGTAAAAAAGCTATTCAGGCAGAATTGGATGAAGATTTTCGTTTGGAATCCATGCTTTCCTATGAAAAAGAACTTTACAAGCAAGGATTGACCTTAATTGCTGGTGTTGATGAGGTTGGTCGTGGTCCTCTTGCTGGTCCTGTAGTCGCTGCAGCCGTTATGTTACCTCAAAATTGTAAGATTCAAGGCCTCAACGACAGCAAGAAAATTCCTAAAAAGAAACATCTGGAGATTTTCCAAGCAGTCCAAGACAAAGCATTATCAATCGGCATTGGTATCATGGATAATCAGGTCATTGACCAAGTCAATATCTATGAAGCAACCAAACTGGCCATGAAGGAAGCAATCTCCCAGCTCAGTCCTCAGCCTGAGCACCTTTTGATAGATGCCATGAAGTTGGAATTACCCATTTCACAAACTTCCATCATCAAAGGTGATGCTAATTCCCTTTCAATCGCAGCGGCTTCTATAGTAGCCAAGGTTACACGTGATGAATTGATGAAGGAATTCGACCAGCAGTTCCCTGGCTATGATTTCGCTGCTAATGCAGGATATGGAACAGCTAAACACCTGGAAGGACTCGAAAAACTAGGAGTTACCCCAATTCACCGAACCAGCTTTGAACCCGTTAAATCACTGGTTTTAGGAGAAAAAGAAAGTTAAGTTAGAAGGAATGATTATGGAGGAACAGTCAGAAACACTCAGTTCCAAGAAAGAATTTGCCTTTGCCTCGAGTACCATATTATCCCAAGTTGGACGAGGAATCATTGTTGGTCTCGTTGTTGGAATTATCGTTGGATCCTTTCGTTTCTTAATCGAAAAAGGTTTCCACCTGATACAAGGACTTTATCAAGATCAAGCGCATCTAGTGCGCAATCTTTTTATCATTGGTCTATTTTATTTAATAGTTTGTTGGCTCAGTGCGAAATTAACTCGGTCAGAAAAAGACATCAAAGGTTCAGGAATTCCTCAAGTTGAAGCCGAATTAAAGGGACTCATGACCCTCAACTGGTGGGGTGTACTTTGGAAAAAATATATTTTAGGAATTCTTGCTATTGCCAGTGGACTTATGCTGGGGCGAGAGGGACCCAGTATTCAACTTGGAGCAGTAGGTGGTAAAGGAATTTCCAAATGGCTCAAATCCAGTCCAGTAGAGGAACGCTCCCTGATTGCCAGTGGTGCTGCAGCAGGATTAGCCGCAGCTTTTAATGCACCGATTGCAGGACTTCTCTTTGTGGTAGAAGAAGTTTATCACCATTTTTCACGCTTTTTTTGGGTATCTACTCTAGCAGCTAGTCTCGTAGCAAACTTTGTTTCTTTACTCATATTTGGCCTAACACCCGTACTGGACATGCCAGACAATATTCCTCTCATGACCCTAGACCAGTATTGGATTTACCTCCTCATGGGAATTTTTCTAGGACTTTCTGGTTTTCTCTATGAAAAAGCTGTACTCAATTTCGGTAGAGTTTATGACTGGATAGGTCAAAAAATCCGTTTGGATAGAGCTTATTACCCAATTCTTGCCTTCATTCTCATCCTACCAGTCGGCATCTTCTTACCCCAAATCCTTGGTGGTGGAAATCAGCTGGTTCTTTCCTTAACTGAGCAAGATTTTAGTTTCCAAGTTCTATTAGTTTACTTTTTGATTCGCTTTATTTGGAGCATGATTAGCTATGGAAGTGGCCTGCCAGGAGGAATTTTCCTACCAATTTTGGCACTTGGCTCCTTACTTGGTGCCCTAGTTGGTGTTATTTGTGTCAATCTTGGACTTGTCAGTCAAGAGCAATTCCCTATATTTGTCATTCTAGGAATGAGTGGCTATTTTGGAGCAATATCCAAGGCTCCCTTAACTGCTATGATACTCGTAACTGAGATGGTAGGAGATATTCGCAACCTCATGCCACTTGGTTTAGTAACCTTGGTCGCCTACATCATCATGGACTTACTTAAAGGTGCGCCAGTCTATGAGGCCATGCTAGAAAAAATGCTACCAGAAGAAGCGACAGATGAAGGAGAGGTCACACTCATTGAAATCCCTGTTTCAGATAAAATAGCAGGAAAACAAGTACACGAACTCAACCTGCCACACAACGTACTCATTACCACCCAAGTCCATAATGGCAAAAGCCAAACAGTTAACGGCTCAACCAGAATGTATCTGGGGGATATGATCCACTTGGTGATTCCAAAAAGTGAAATTGGGAAAGTCAAAGATTTGTTGTTGTAGTGATTTTTACATAATTTATGTTATGTAAAAAATAAACTTCTTAATTAAATATATTAGAAAACCGATTCTCAGCAATGAGATCGGTTATTTTTACATATAAGATATTTCACGTACAAATAATTGAGCTTTGGAAAAATAAGACTATAATTAAGTTAGAATTGATAATGCATAAAGCTAGAAAGGAGTTTACTGTATAAAATCTGTACAGTAAGATTAAAATCATGAAAAAGAAAACAATAGCAATTATACAATGTATTTTGTATCCCATAGCTCCTTACACAGCTCTTCAGTTAAGTAGAATGAACAGAAGTATCGTTACTGATAATCTCTTTTTTATTTTCCTTATTCTGTTGACTATTTCATTCTGGTTTAGTATTTGGAAACTAGAAAAAGCACTAGATAATGATTCACAATGAAACTGCAAAGATTTAAATCCATTTTACGCAAAAACTAGAAAATTTTGTACTTTTTCCTAAACAGTGGATAAGCCCTTGATACAACTGGGTTTAAGACGTAAAGTACACTCTCTAAAAATTGTACTTTATAATTGAAATGTACTTTATTTTAAGGCAAGATAAAGTACATTTTCACTAAACTAAAATGAACATTTGAAAAATTTCAGTTTTTACTTTGATAACGTACATTTTTAGCTATTTTTGTTCAAAAAAATTTTTTTAGTAATTGGGACGATTTAAGTCTTTTTTATCACTTTTAAAAAAAACTCTATAACATCTTTCTGAAAAACTATAATTTTCTTGAAAAATAAATAAGTCTATGCTATACTACTAGTAGACTTATTTATGGAGAAAATACATGAAACGTGAGATTTTACTGGAACGAATAGACAAACTAAAACAAATCATGCCCTGGTATGTTCTGGAATACTATCAATCTAAGCTAGCTGTACCTTACAGTTTTACAACCTTGTACGAATATCTCAAGGAATACGATCGATTTTTCAGCTGGGTTTTAGAGTCTGACATTTCAAATGCTGATAAAATGTCTGATATTCCTTTATCTGTCTTGGAAAATATGTCTAAGAAAGACATGGAATCTTTTATCCTTTATTTACGTGAACGTCCTTTGCTGAATGCTAATACAACCAAACAAGGAGTTTCACAGACAACTATCAATCGAACCTTGTCAGCTCTTTCCAGTCTTTATAAGTATCTAACCGAGGAGGTTGAAAACGATCAGGGGGAACCTTATTTTTATCGTAATGTAATGAAAAAAGTTTCAACCAAAAAAAAGAAAGAAACGCTTGCTGCCAGAGCTGAAAACATCAAGCAAAAACTCTTTTTAGGTGATGAAACAGAAGGTTTCCTAACTTATATTGACCAAGAGTATCCACAACAACTTTCAAATCGCGCTCTCTCATCATTCAACAAAAATAAAGAACGTGATTTGGCCATTATTGCCCTTCTATTGGCGTCTGGTGTCCGCTTATCTGAAGCTGTTAATCTGGATCTAAGAGATCTCAATCTCAAAATGATGGTTATTGATGTCACTCGAAAAGGGGGTAAACGTGACTCGGTCAATGTCGCTGCCTTTGCTAAGCCTTATTTAGAGAATTATTTGGCCATTCGAAATCAACGCTATAAGACGGAAAAAACAGATACAGCCCTTTTTTTGACTCTCTACAGAGGAGTTCCTAATCGTATCGATGCTTCCAGCGTTGAGAAAATGGTTGCTAAGTACTCTGAGGACTTCAAAGTCCGTGTAACACCCCATAAACTACGACATACCCTAGCAACCAGGCTCTATGATGCCACTAAATCGCAAGTTTTGGTCAGTCACCAGCTAGGACATGCCAGCACACAAGTCACTGACCTCTATACCCATATCGTCAATGATGAACAAAAGAATGCTCTGGATAGTTTGTGAATTACATAAAATAAATTATGTAAAATATAGCTCATAAAAAGAAGCTGCTAAAACAAGCAACTTCTTTTTAATTTATCCCACTACCGCTTCAGCGATTTCTTCACGGCTAATACCAGCGAAGTAGCGTGTAATATCAATAGTTTCTAGAGCTTTAAGGACATCTTCACGTTCGTATTTGACGCCACGAAGGACATCTTCTACTGCAGCAACGTCTTCAATACCAAAGAAGTCACCATAGATCTTGATGTCTTGGATTTTTGATTCAAGGACGTTGGCAAAAACTTCAACCTTACCACTAGTGAATTTTGTTCCACGACGAACGTTAAATTCAGGTGATTTACCGTAGTTCCAGTCCCAAGTTCCAAACTTAGTATCTTTGATACGGTTAATTTCAGCTAGTTCTTCCTCAGAAAAAACGTATTCTGTCATCTCTGGATACTCTTTTTTCATGTATTCCAAGAGTAAGTCACGGAATTCTTCGACTGTGATTTTTTCTGGTAGTTCATTGACAATATTGGTTACACGAGCACGGACGGATTTGACACCTTTTGATTCAAATTTATCTTTTGAAACCTTGAGGGCGTTAGCAAGGACTGACAAATCAACGTCAAAGAGCAAGCAACCGTGGTGCATGATACGACCGTTGATATAGGCTTGGGCATTGCCACAGAATTTCTTGCCGTCAATTTCTAAGTCATTACGACCTGTGAACTCAGCTTTAACCCCAAGTTGAGCCAAAGTATTGATAACTGGAGTTGAGAAGCTCTTAAAGTCAAAAGCCTTGTTTTCATCTTCTTTTGAGATAATCGTGTAGTTGAGATTGTTTAAATCGTGGTAAACAGCTCCACCACCACTGATACGGCGGACCACCTCAATACCATTTTCTCGAACATAATCACGGTTGATTTCTTCGATGGTATTCTGGTGACGACCAACAATGATAGATGGTTTGTTAATCCAAAGTAGGAAGATTTGATCCTCATCCAAAAGGTGTTTAAAGGCGTATTCTTCCAAGGCAATATTAAAGGCAGTGTCGTTTGAATGATTGATAATATATTTCATGATATCCCTTTATACGATAGAGACTGGAAAGATATTTTCCAGTCTATTCTATCTTCGTTTTATTTTTTCTTAGGTGAATGGATGGCCATTCCTAAAACATCCGCAAATGCTTCGTACATCACTTCAGAGTAAGTTGGATGTCCGTGGATAGTTTTCAGCATTTCTTCAACAGTAATTTCCATTTCGATAATGCTTGACGCTTCATTGATCAATTCTGCAGCTGCAGGACCGATGATATGAACACCAAGGATTTCTCCATATTTCTTATCAGCAATAACTTTAACGAAACCTTGAGCAGCATCAGAAGCAATGGCACGACCGTTAGCAGCAAAGTTGAACTTACCAATGGCTACATCGTACTTCTCACGGGCTTGTTCTTCTGTCAAACCTACTGCTGCTACTTCAGGGAGAGTGTAGATGGCTGCAGGAGTCAAGTTCAACTTGGCTACAGCATGATTTCCTTTAAGAGCATTTTCAGCAGCAACTTCACCCATACGGAAGGCTGCGTGCGCCAACATCTTAGTTCCGTTGATGTCACCTGGTGCGTAAATTCCTGGAACAGAAGTTTCCATGTATTCGTTGACCTTGATGCGTCCACGGTCCAGTTCAAACTCAACATCGCCAATACCTTCAAGGTCTGGTACACGACCGATTGAAAGAAGCGCTTTATTTGCGATGATATCATCTTTTCCTTCAACCTTGATACGAAGTTGACCATTTTCCTCGATGATTTCTTGCAGTTTAGTACCAGTCAAGATGGTCATTCCTTTACGCTCAAGGATCAAGCGAAGGTTCTTAGACACTTCTGCATCCATAGCTGGCACGATACGGTCCATCATTTCGATAACAGTTACTTTTGAACCAAATGTCATAAAGGCCTGACCGAGTTCGATACCGACAACTCCACCACCGATGATGACAAGGCTTTCTGGCACTTCGTTCATTTCAAGAATGTCGTCACTTGTCATCACGAGTGGAGATTCCATACCAGGGACGTTGATCTTGCTGACTTTTGAACCACCGGCAAGGATGATTTTCTTGGTTTCAAGTAATTCAGAACCATTTACCAAGACGTTCTTGTCTTTAGTAATGGTACCAATACCTTTATGCACAGTAACTCCGTAGCTACGAAGAAGTCCTGCAACACCACCAACAAGAGTATTAACAACTTTAGATTTAGTTTCTAAAAGTTTGTCCATATCAACAGTGAAGTTAGGATTTTCAATCACAATACCACGATTTGCAGCATGACCGATATTTTCAATAATTTCAGCGTTATGAAGGTAGGTTTTGGTTGGGATACAACCACGGTTTAAGCAGGTTCCGCCGAGTTCAGATTTCTCAACTAGAGCAACCTTACCACCGAGTTGGGCAGCTTTAATGGCTGCAACATAACCAGCAGGACCTCCACCAATCACAACGATATCAAAAGCATCATCGCTCTTACCATCATCGTTTGAGGCACTTGCTGCAGGTGCTGGGCTAGCTTCTGGCGCTGCGGATCCAGCTGTTGGGATATTTTCCCCTTCTTCGCCAAGGTAACCGATAACTTCCGTTACAGGGACTGTTTCACCGTCCCCTTTAAGGATAGCAATCAAGTACCCATCTTCTTCTGCTTCCAATTCCATGCTGACTTTATCAGTCATGATTTCCAAAAGGATTTCTCCTTCTTTTACAAATTCTCCGACTTTTTTATTCCATTGGACGATTTGTCCTTCTGTCATATCCACGCCGGCTTTTGGCATAATTACTTCTAAGGCCATGTCTTCCTTCCTTTATCTATATTTTTAAAATGAATACTCTTGTTCTTAAATCAACATTGAGATTGGATTTTCAATCAATTCTTTCAAGTCTTTCATAAACTTAGCACCAGCCATACCATCTACGACACGGTGGTCAATTGTTAAACCAAGACTCATGATTGGGCGAATCACAATTTCACCATTGACGACAGCTGGTTTCTCAATTGTCGAGCTCACACCAAGGATAGCTGAGTTGGGTTGGTTGATGATCGGACCAAAGGACTGAACGCCAAACATTCCCAAATTACTGATTGTGAAGGTTGAATTTTGAAGTTCACTTGGAGCCAATTTGCCATCCAAGGTACGACCGATGACATCCTTGAAGGCTACAACCAGTTCTGAAAGACTCATCTTCTCAGCATTGTAAACAACAGGTGTCATCAATCCATTATCCATCCCAACTGCCATGGCAAGATTGACATAGTTGTGAGTGATAATGGTCTTGCCATCTTCTGTCAATGAAGCGTTGATATAAGGATGCTTCATCAAGGTTTTCACAACAGCAAGTGAAAGAAGGTCTGTTACAGTAGTCTTCTTCCCAGTTGCTTCCATGATTGGTTCAAGCACCTTCTTACGAAGAGCCAACATTTCAGTCATATCAACTTCATAGTTGAGGGTGAAGGTTGGCGCAGTTAGGTAAGATTCAACCATACGTTGGGCAATAACTTTACGCATTGGTGTCATTGGAATACGTTCAATTTCACCGTATGGTGTTACGTTATCAGGAACTTCTTCCACTTTTTCAATCTGAGCAGGAGACTTGATGGTATCGTTTTCAATATTTTCAGGAAGCAAGGCCAAAACATCCTTCTTCATGATTTTACCACGATGACCAGTTCCTTGGATTTCCTGCCAAGCAATGTTATGTTCGAGAGCAATTCGTTTTGCAAGTGGCGAAATGCGAACCACGTTTGTGTCTTTATAAGTTTCCACGTCTTCTTTGTGGACACGACCGTTTGCACCTGAGCCAGAAACGTCGTAGAGGTTGATCCCTAAATCATCCGCTAACTTTCTAGCCGCAGGAGTCGCTCTTAGCTTGTCATCAGCCATGACCTCTCCAATTCTATTTATGATATTAAGCGCGCAGAGAACTCTGCACCTAAAAGATACAAAGTTTCTCGTCTGCTTTATTTTATTTACATAACTTATGTTATGTACTATTCTTTATTATATGTCTTACGGATTGCTTCTTTAATGCTTTCAACTGTTGGAATCATTGCATTTTCTAGGTTTTGCGCGTAAGGCATTGGCACATCTTCTCCTGCGCAACGGCGGATTGGTGCATCTAGATAGTCAAATGCTTCTGACTCTGAAATAATAGCTGAAATCTCGCCGATATAGCCGCTTGTTTTGTGAGCATCGTTGACCAGAACAACCTTACCAGTCTTCTTAACAGAATTGATGATAATATCCTTATCAAGCGGTACCAATGTACGTGGGTCAACGACTTCTACAGAGATGCCTTCTTCTGCCAATTCTTCAGCAGCTTGAACCACACGACGAAGCATTTTACCATAAGTAACAACTGTTACATCTGTACCTTCGCGTTTGATTTCCCCAACTCCTAGTGGGATTGTGTAGTCTGGATCAACTGGTACTTCCCCTTTTTGGTTAAATTCTGACTTGTACTCAAGAATGATAACAGGGTTATTATCACGGATAGAAGACTTAAGTAATCCTTTCATGTCCGCAGGTGTACCTGGCGCTACAACCTTAAGTCCTGGAATGTGAGTAAACCAAGACTCTAGAGATTGCGAGTGCTGGGCTGCAGAACCCACTCCATTACCAGCAGCGCATCGAACAGTCATTGGAACCTGACCTTTACCACCAAACATATAACGTGTTTTAGCGGCTTGGTTGACAATATTGTCCATGGCAATAACCGAGAAGTCCATAAAGGTCATATCGACGATTGGGCGAAGTCCTGTCATGGCTGCTCCTGCTGCAGCTCCAGAGATGGCAGCTTCAGAAATCGGACAATCACGAACACGTTCTGGACCAAATTCTTCAAGCATTCCGACAGAAGTACCGAAGTCTCCTCCGAAGACACCAACATCTTCTCCCATCAAGAATACATTTTCATCGCGACGCATTTCCTCAGACATAGCAAGGATAATGGTGTCACGGAACGACATTGTTTTTGTTTCCATTTTATCTCTTTCTCCTTAGTCTGCGTAAATATCTTCAAAGGCTGATTCAAGCGGTGGGAATGGACTTTCCTCTGCAAATTTAACAGAAGCTTCTACTGCTTCCTTTACTTGCGCTTGGATTTCTTCCAATTCTTCCGCACTTGCAATGTTATTTTCAATAAGGTACTTGCGAAGATTTTCGATTGGGTCTTTTTGTTTCCACAATTCCACTTCTTCACGGGTACGATATTTACCAGGGTCAGATGATGAGTGACCAAGCCAGCGATAAGTTACACTTTCAATCAAGACTGGGCCATTGCCACCACGAACATGGTCTACAGCTTTCTTAAAACCTTCATAAACGTCGATGACATTGTTTCCATCTTCGATGAACATTCCAGGAATTCCATAAGCGGCGCTACGTTGATGGATATGTTCTACATTGGTCATTTTCTTGATATCCGCAGAGATACCGTAACCGTTGTTAATGCAATAGAAAATGACTGGCAGCTTCCAGATAGAAGCCATGTTCACTGCTTCGTGGAAAACACCTTCATTGGTCGCACCATCTCCAAAGAAGCAGACAACGATTTTACCGGTATTTTGCATTTGCTGACTGAGGGCTGCACCAACAGCGATTCCCATACCACCACCTACGATACCATTGGCACCAAGGTTACCAGCATCAAGGTCAGCGATATGCATAGAACCACCTTTACCTTTACAGGTTCCAGTATATTTACCGAGGATTTCAGCCATCATTCCGTTTAGGTCAATTCCTTTGGCAATAGCTTGTCCGTGACCACGGTGGTTTGAGGTAATTAGATCATCTGGATTGAGAGCCAACATAGCACCCACGTTAGCTGCCTCTTCTCCAACAGAAAAGTGCGTCATTCCTGGCACTTTCCCTTTCTTTACTAATTGCGCAATTTTTAAGTCCATACGACGGATTTCTTCCATCTTACGGAACATCTCTAGCAAAAGATTTTTATCTAAAATTGACATCTTCTTGCCTTTCTAACTTTCTTCTTACCTTACTATTTTACCGTTTTTGGCAAATACTGTCAAAGTTTTTCTAAAGAAAATTTCACAAATTAAAAAAGAAAACCCCATAGGAATAAGGGATTTCCTTATCAAGAATATTTTTTCACAAACTTTTTAGCGTTTAGATTTTTCTAAAGATTCAAATCTCTTCATAATCACAGTTAAACGCCAACGGTATAGCGCCCCACTAACGATTAGACTAATAATCAAGCCGATCCAGTAAGAATAAGCTCCAAAATCTGTTAGGGAATCAAATACCATAGCCACTGGGATTGCTACGCCCCAATAACCAACCAAACCAAGGTAAAAAGGGATAACTGTATCCTTATACCCCCGTAAAATTCCCTGAAGCGGTGCCGCAAAGGTATCTGCTAACTGAAAGAAAAGACTATAAGTTAAAAAGCGCGCTGTCAAATCGATAAATTCTGGGTCGTTACCATAAAGACTAGCTACACTTCCTCTAAAAATGTAAAGGAAGGATAAGGTGAAGGCCGCAAAAATGAGGGCTGTCCATCTTCCTAGACCAATATAGGTTTTCGCATCATCAAATCGCTTGGCTCCCACTTCATAGGAAACGACAATGGCCATAGCCGATGAGATACTCATAGGAAAGGCGTACATGAGAGTTGAAAAATTCATAGCTGACTGGTGACTAGCTATTATCAAAGAAGAGAACTTAGCCATAATTAAACCAACCACGGAAAAGATAGCTACTTCCGCAAAGACAGTTCCCCCAATAGGCAGACCTAAGCGAACTCCTTCCTTGATTTTATCCATATTAAGCGGAATGCGTTTCTCAAAATGCAAGGCTTTGAGCTTCTCCTGTTTAAATAAAACCAGAACAGAAATTCCCAGCAAGACCCAGTAGGCCAAGGAAGTTCCTAAACCAGAGCCAGCACCTCCCAACTCTGGAACACCAAAGGCTCCGTAAATCAAGAGGTAGTTAAATCCACTATTGAGAGGAAGCAACAAAAGCATGAGGTACATGGACAGTTTGGTCAAACCCAGCGAATCCAGCAAGGAACGAATGACACTAAAGAGCAACAAGGGGATAATCCCGATAGATAAAAACCAGAGATAACGAACAGCTACTGCCGCCACTGGAGCTTCTAATCCAATATGATTCAAGATTGGTGGTGCCAAGAATAGTACCATCCCCAGTAAGAGCACAGATAGGCCCAAGGCCAGATAGATGAACTGGTAAAAATCAGACGCAACCTCTTCCTTTTTACCTCTACCAAGATGGTGACCAATGATAGGTACCAAGGCTGACACAATCCCTGTTAGGAATGTAAAGAAAGGATTCCAGATACTGGTTGCCATAGACACACCAGCTAAGTCCATGGTATTGTATTGGCCAGTCATAGTCGTATCAACAAAGGAGGCAGAATAATTGGCAAATTGATAAATCAGGATAGGGAAAAATATCTTTAAAAATAAGATAAATTTGTCTTTAAAATGATGAGTCTGGTACATATAGGCTCTCTATTCTTTTTGTTTACAGAGCAGACTCCCACCTAGTTTTGATAGACGATTTGTCCCTTACAGATGGTGTATTTAACCTGCCCTTTTAAGGCTTCACCGATAAATGGTGAATTAGTTGCTTTGGAAGCAAAATGGGAGTCCACAAGGCGGTCAGCCTTAGCGTCAAAAATAGTGATATCTGCTGGACCATTCTCAGCCAAGTAACCTGCTTCAAAGTTATAAAGCTTGGCTGGGTTGTATGTCATCTTTCCGAGTAATTCCATCAAGCTCAACTCCCCAGCTTCCACCAAATAAGTCAATCCGAGGGAAAGAGATGTTTCTAAGCCAGTCATGCCAGATGGTGCTTTGGTAATATCCTCGACGTTTTTCTCATCCGCATGGTGAGGCGCGTGGTCAGTTGCGATAACTGTGATGACGCCTGATTTGAGGCCTTCGATAACGGCACGACGGTCTGATTCCAAACGAAGCGGCGGATTCATCTTAGCATTGCTACCTTGTGTCAATAGGAGTGCTTCGGTCTTGGAGAAATGCTGTGGCGCTACTTCTGCTGTGACTTGCGCACCCAGCCCCTGAGCAAACTCAACTACTTTAACACTTTCTTCCTTAGACAAATGCTGAATGTGAACATGAGCCTTAGTTGCATAGGCAATCATGACATCACGCGCCATCATAGCATACTCAGCTACCCCAGTCGCACCGCAGATATGGAAATGTTCTTTAGCAATATTTTCGTTAAAGCCAAGAACACCGTTCAATCCTGGATCTTCCTCATGGAGACTAATAAAGGTATTAAGCTTTTTAGCTTCCTCCATAGCTTCCTTGACAACTTTACTACTTTCAAGTGGGATACCGTCATCAGAGAAACCAACCGCACCTGCTTCTAAAAGCGCCTTAAAGTCAGTCAAGTCTTGGCCATTAAAGTTCTTAGTAATGGTCGCAACTGTCTTAACATTAATCTTCTCTTTGGCAGCTGACTGGAGAACTTCTTGCAAAGTCTCCACGTCTGAAATGGTTGGACTAGTATTAGCCATCATGACAACAGTTGTAAAACCGCCTGCAGCGGCTGCTAGGGCACCAGTATGAATGTCTTCTTTATGAGTTTGACCAGGTTCACGGAAATGAACGTGAATGTCAACTAAGCCAGGAGTAACTACTAGACCACTAGCATCAATCAGTTCTGCTCCTTCTTCCGTGATCTCAGGCGCAATTTTGATAATTTTCCCATCTTGAACCAAGACATCACACACTTGATCCAAACCAGACTTGGGATCCATAACACGACCATTTTTGATTAGTAGCATCTGCTTTCTCCTTTATTCATAGAAATCAACTTGGGTATCCAACAATTTATCCCCATTATAAACAAACTTGGCTGAAAAGAAAGGTTTATCCTCTAAAAGCCACCCAACAAAGGTATGGTCACCTTCCCAAGTCGGCTTGCTCAAAACCTCATCATAGGGAACCCATTCTAGCGTTCCCTCGTTGCAGTCAATCAAGTCCCCCTCGAACTCCGTCACTTTAAAAACATAGGTGTACCAGTCTAAATCTGGCGTAAATTCAGGAAAAGTGATGACACCTTTTAGAACTGGCTTGGCTTTCAGCCCTGTTTCCTCAAGGATTTCACGCGCCGCGCATTCCTGAGGAGTCTCACCTCTCTCTAGCTTACCACCCACGCCAATCCATTTGCCTTCATGGACATCATTGGGTTTCTTATTACGGTGGAGCATGAGCAGTTCTTTCCCGTTATCAATGTAGCAAATCGTCGCTAACTGAGGCATATTTTCTCCTTATCTAAGCCAATCTATTGGCTCTTGTCCAGTCTCTTTTAAAAATGCATTGGCCTTGGAAAAAGGCTTGGAACTCCAAAATCCTCTATAAACTGACAAAGGACTGGGATGGGCTGATTCGATAACCAAGTGATGAGGATTGGTAACCAAGGCCTTCTTCTTGCGTGCATAAGCTCCCCAGAGTACAAAAACGACTGGTCTATCTAGATGATTGACCACCTGAATCACAGCATCAGTAAAAGGTTCCCATATTTGACCAGCATGACCATTGGCCTGCCCAGCAGGAACCGTCAAACAAGCATTAAGAAGCAAGACTCCTTGCTCAGCCCAAGACGTCAAATCATGAGATTTCTTAACGCCAATATCATCTGCTAATTCTTTCAAGATATTTTGCAGGGATGGTGGAGCTGGAATAGAATCAGGTACAGAAAAACTCAAGCCTTGCGCTTGACCTGGCCCGTGATAGGGATCTTGCCCTAGAATCACCACCTTAACTTCTTCAAGCGGTGTTGTTAAGAGAGCCTGAAAAACCTTTTCTTTGGGTGGATAAACAGTCCCCTGAGCATAGACCTGCTCCATAAACTGATTGATTTTCCCGAAATACCCCTCAGGTAATTGTTCCTTTATCAAAGCATGCCAAGACGAGTGTTCCATAAGCCAACTCCTTCGTTTTTACTGCCTCTATTATAGCAAAAAGTGGCTATGGAAACCACTTTTTACAGTTTATCTAAGCAATCCAACAAGTCTTGGTAAGAATGGACTTCGTAAGTCTGCTGGGCTTGTGTATGATTTTCGAGGTGATGAGGGTTGTACCAAATCGTGTCAATCCCAGCATTATTGCCTCCCTGAATGTCGGCGGTTAGGGAATCTCCAATCATCAGAGTCTTTTCTTTGCTAAATCCTTCAATCTGCTGACCAATCTTTTCATAAAAGAGAGCATCAGGCTTTTGTGTTTGCAATTGTTCAGAGATAAAGACTTGATTGAAATAAGGTGCTAGACCCGATTGAGCCAAACGACCTGTCTGAATGGCCGTTATTCCATTTGTCGCAGCATACAGCTCATAATCTCGCTCAATGAGGCAGTCTAAGAGTTCATGAGCGCCCGAAATCGTTTGTCCCTGTTGTGCGAGGTAAAATTGGTAACGCTGGGCTAAAAAACTACCGTCTTTTTCCTGTCCAAAGTGAGCAAATAAACGAGAAAAGCGCGTGTTAACCAGCTCTTGTTTACTAATTTTCTTTTGCTCCAAGTCCTTCCAGAGAGCCTTGTTCATAGGAATGTAATAGTCTTTATAGGCCTGAATATCTGTAACCCCTTCTTCTTTTAGGAGTTGCGTCAAAGCCACATCCTCAGCAGCATCAAAATCAAGAAGAGTATGGTCAAGGTCGAAGAGTAGAAATTTGTAGGACAATTTGAGGTTTTCCTTTCTAGGGGGTGCTTGAAGTCTAAAGGGGGTACATAATTTTCTAATCTTTTAGCAAACATTCAAGTATATTTCTTTTAAAATCATTATCCCAATAAGGCTCTGTATGTTTCACTAATTTTGAATTTCTTTTGAAAAGTAACTCAAATTCATTTTCTATTGCATAATCAAATCCAGATACAAATAACGCTTTTGTTCCTTTTTTAACATATATTTTTAATACATAATCTGTATCTAAATAGTTTAACCGACTATCTTGTTCTAAATAGATTCTTTTATTTAGTGTTGTACTCAAATAACCTTTATCAATAAACCCTGTGTCGCTTTGGGAAATTTGATTAAACTCATCCACGTCAACATAACGATATACCACAATGTTATCTTGAATCATTGGAGCAGATTTAAAATCATCATCTAAAAATCTTTTCAAGTTATGAAGTTTTTCAATGTTTACTGAACTAGAACCTGTTCTTAATAACTCATTTACTCTAGTCATATAACCAGCACAATAACATTCTAAAGGAGTTAAAGAATCTTTCCAAAATTCATTCTTTTTGTATGAATTTGCATAATCTATTTGCCACTCTGCGAAAGTTTTTCCTATCCATTTTGAAGCATCATTTTTTTCAAATTCTAGATAAACCATTATTATAACCTCACTTAAAATTTGGTAATATTATAACATATATAAAAAGAAATTTTCCAGTATAATTAACAGTTACTATTCATTCACAAATTGTTTTAATTCTTTTTCACCTATTTATCCGTAAACAATAGAAAAAGTGAGCAAGAAATCATAGTGCTATTTTTTACCCACTTTTTAAAGTAAAGATCGCTTTTTTTCAACCGTGATGACGACTTGCTCTATAAATGTATGCCATAGTTTTCATTAAACTCTGTTAAAAAATCTTCCTAGTGTAAATATGTAGCTATCTTTATCTAAATTAATTTAAAGGACAGAAATACTTTCTAATATCTCACTTCCCCTACCCTAACTCCTTGGCTATTCTGCTCTTTTCGAGTTTTCCCTTGGTAATTCGTTTCCATAAAACAAGTGGATTCAAACTATAGGATAATCGTAGGAGGTAATAATTGATCCATTCGATAAAGGCAAAAAGCTGTATTAGTATGGCTATAATAGTCACTTGGACACTCTGGGTATTCCAGACTATAAAAGGAAAGTCTGAAATAAGTAAAACAAGGTCTAGTATTCTGAGCCCGCCATATACACTAGAGACAATTACACTTCCGAACTGGGGATTCGACAGTCTTCTAATCAAAATCGCCCAGAAGATTGAACCTTGAAGCAATATAAATGTCAGTAAAGACAAAGAATAGAGAATGGATACTAGACTATTCTCATCAACAAGCCGATTTTTCAAAAGGAAAAAACAAAACCAAAAGGATAGAACGGCTGCAAGTTCTCCCAAACAGAGGGACACCAACTCTTTTCTAACTTTCTTTTTGTATATTCATAACCTCACCCATCTATCTAACATCCTATATCTGAAAAAAACATTCGAAACATTTTCTAGTTAACATTTCTCAGAATCAAAGCATTTTAAGTATCGAACAGTTCGACCCCTTTAATATCATTGCAATTCTAAACTTAGAATTACATTAAAATAAATGTTTTATTTCTATTCTAAGTCCATGATAGCCTTAAATTTTAATTTTTGAAGGATTCTAAAGCTAGAATTGTTCAAAAATAACGAGAATGAAGCTATTCGAAACTTAGAAGAGCTTTTTCTAAACTTCATACTCACTTTAACTAGTAGGAGTTACAATTCTTCTGATGAGCTTTGAGTTTTTTCAGAGCCCAATCATAATGACTGGAGGTACTACTGACAAAGTAGGAACCTAGACTTGTCCCACCTGTCCACTTATAGACACCTTTGGTAAAGAGTTCGTCAGTGCTAAAGCCTTCCACCAACTCTAAAACCTCTCTATGTGATTGCACCAAGAATCTAGTTGCTTCTTCTAATGTCGTTTTCTGGTGCTTCTTCCAAAAAGCGACATTCATTTGTCCATAAGTTTTCCAATTATAAGGTTCAGGGAGAAAAGTTCTTTCTTGACCTTTTTGATTAGAATGTACCCAAGTTAAAAGTAATTGCTGCCATTCATAGAGATGGATCAAGACATCCCGCAGATTTTTATCCCTTTTCCAGTGAGTTTCTTTTTTCTTTGGGTCTCTTGAAAAATCAAATGGAGTCTGTAGCTCATCTTCACTTAGTCGGGAGATGAAACGATTGAGCTTTTCATAGTTTTCCTTAGAGGCCAGCATTAGCTCCTCTTTTGTTTTCGGTCTAGGCACAGGAGTACTCCCTTCATATTACTAGTTATTATTAGAGATTTTGATCCTGTAATCTTTGTAAAAGATTTAAAGCCACAACTCTCTATAACTTATCCTTTAACTTCTCAACAAAGAGATAGGCCGCTGGACAGGTCAAGGTATTCTTAATCGTCAGATGATTAATTTGATGGATCTTTTTGCGGTCTGTATGGGGAAATTCACGACACGCCTTTGGACGAACGTCATAGATGGAACAGAGATTATCTCCCCCTAAAAATGGGCAAGGCATGGACTTGAAAACCTTATCCCCATCTTCATCTACCTGCAGAAACTCTGCTTCAAAAGCCGGCAATTTCATCTTAAAATACTTGGCAATTCGTGTAATATCTGCTTCTTTAAAGTCAGGCCCTAATGTCTTGCAACAGTTAGCACATGCAGTACAATCAATCTCAGCAAAAACTTCTTGGTGAATCTGCTGGGCAATCTTGTCTAAGTTTTTAGGAGGTTTTTTCTTTAGATTAGCTAAAACTTTACGATGCTCATTCTGCTTTTGCAAGGCTAGCTGATGGTAATACTCAATATCAATTTCTTTAGACATGGTTTCTCTCTTATTCTAATTACTTTCCCATATTATACCATGCCTCCGGAGCATTTAAAAGTGTACTTTACAAGACTATACTATTCCCGAATGTATCAAAAAACCTTGCAACTAGGTTACAAGGTTAATGAAATTAATCAAAGTTAACGTATTCTTTTTGAAGTTCAAGGACTTCTTCCATTGTTGAACACTCTGTAAGGGCACGGTTAGCGTACTCTTCCATCTTAGCAGTATCCAATTTCTTCATCAAGCTACGTGTACGAAGTACAGATGTTGCTGACATAGAGAACTCATCCAAGCCCATTCCGACAAGAAGTGGAACAGCTTTTTGGTCACCAGCCATCTCACCACACATACCAGCCCATTTACCTTCAGCGTGAGCTGCCTTGATAACATTGTTGATCAAGCGAAGGATTGATGGGTTATATGGTTGGTAAAGGTATGAAACTTGTTCGTTCATACGGTCTGCTGCCATTGAGTATTGGATCAAGTCGTTTGTACCAATTGACATGAAGTCTACTTCTTTAGCAAATTGGTCTGCAAGCATCGCTGCTGCAGGGATTTCAATCATGATACCAACTTGGATGTCATCCGCAACTGCAACACCTTCAGCAAGAAGGTTTGCTTTTTCTTCTTCATAAACTGCTTTAGCTGCACGGAATTCTTTCAAGAGGGCAACCATTGGGAACATGATACGCAATTGACCATGAACAGAAGCACGAAGAAGGGCACGGATTTGTGTACGGAACATTGCATCTCCAGTTTCAGAAATAGAGATACGAAGGGCACGGAATCCAAGGAATGGGTTCATTTCATGTGGCATATCGAAGTAAGGAAGTTCCTTATCTCCACCGATATCCATTGTACGAACAACTACTGGTTTACCATTCATTCCCTCAAGAACAGCCTTGTATGCTTCGTACTGCTCGTCTTCTGTTGGGAAATCTTGAGAATCCATGTACAAGAACTCTGTACGGTAAAGTCCAACCGCTTCTGCACCATTGTTGTTAACACCTTCCACGTCTTTTGGAGTACCGATGTTAGCAGCCAACTCGAAGTGTTTACCGTCAGCAGTCACTGTTTGAGCATCTTTCAAAAGTGCCCATTCAGCTTTTTGTTTAGCATAAGCTTCACCAGCTGCTTTAAATTCTGCCGCTTGTTCATCTGTTGGGTTGATAATCACTTCACCAGTAATTCCGTTAACAGCAAGGATATCACCGTCTTTCACCACTTCAGTGATGTTATTTGTTCCCAATACAGCTGCAATTTCAAGTGTACGTGCCATGATAGCTGAGTGGCTTGTACGTCCACCGATGTTTGTTACAAAAGCTTTTACAAAGTTTTTGTCCAATTGAGCTGTATCAGATGGTGTCAAGTCATGCGCAATCACGATTACTTCTTCATTGATAGAAGCTGGGTTTGGCAATTTCTTACCAAGAAGATTTGCCAATACACGTTTTGTCACGTCGCGGATATCCGCTGCACGTTCTTGCATGTATGGGTTGTCTTCCATGCCTTCAAAGATAGTGATGAACATGTCAGTCACTTCTTTAAGACCTGCTTCAGCATTGACTTTCTTAGCACGGATTGTTTCTTTAATCTGACCAATCAATTCTGGGTCAGCAAGAACCATCAAATGAGCGTCAAAAACTTGAGCCGCTTCTTCACCAAGCGTACCTACAGCTTTCTCACGGATAAGAGAAAGCTCGTTTTGAGAAGCTTCAAGAGCTACATCCAAACGAGCCTCTTCTGCGTTTGTATCTTCGACTGAAACAGTCTCGAATGACAAATCCGGTTGAACGAGTAGATATGCTTTTGCAACTGCAACACCATCAGATGCTGCGATTCCTTTAAGCATTTCTGTCATTTTCCTTATGCCAATCCTTCTTTTTCCATTGTTTCTGAGATTGCAGCGATAGCGTCATCTGCATCTGCACCTTCAGCTGAGATAGTTACATCAGCACCTTGGCCAACACCAAGACTCATAACACCCATGATTGATTTAAGGTTAACTGATTTACCTTTGTACTCAAGAGTGATATCTGAAGCAAATTTGCTTGCAGTTTGTACCAACAATGTTGCTGGACGTGCGTGAATACCTGTTTCTGCCACTACGTGGAAATCTTTAGAAGCCATAGTTTGACTCTCCTTTTGTTCTTTCTTTTTTGAGTTATATGTGATAACCCTTACAATTTGGTATTATATCATCTTCTAGGATTTTTTTCAAGCATTTTATGGGATTTATTCGATTTCCTTTCAGATAACTTGCTGAAAATCTTCTATTCTAGATAACAAAACACAGGATATAGTTTTCCAAAAAACTACTTGTAGGATAATTATCACTATTTCATAAAACAAACACTACATATTGTGTTTTGCAACCTTTAGTAGAAAAATAGACCACTATATTTAGTTTCAAATCATTGACAAAAATTTATTTTCTGATATACTAAGAAAGTAATCTATTTTGAAAGAGGAGTTACACAATGGTAACCGTTTATTCTAAAAACAACTGTGTCCAATGTAAGATGACTAAACGTTTCTTGGACAGTAATAATGTCGCTTATCGTGAAATCAATCTTGATGAGCAACCTGAGTACATCGATCAAGTTAAAGAGCTCGGTTTCAGCGCAGCTCCTGTTATCCAAACACCAACTGAAGTCTTTTCAGGTTTCCAACCAGGAAAACTGAAACAATTAGCATAATCTTAGTACATCATCCAGAAGAAACTGCTTCTAGGGCTAACTTAGAAGCCTTTCTTTTGTAATTAGATAAGGGAAATTTTATGGGATTAAAACATCTTGAAGACGTGACTTACTTCCGTCTCAATAACGAAATCAACCGTCCTGTCAATGGACAAATCATGCTTCATAAAGATAAGGAAGCCTTGGATGCCTTCTTTAAAGAAAATGTAGTTCCAAACACTATGGTTTTTGATTCAATCAAAGATAAAATCAACTACCTCATTGAACACAACTACATCGAAACAGCCTTTATCAAGAAATACCGTCCAGAGTTTTTGGAAGAATTGTCTCAATTTATCAAAGACCAAAACTTCCAATTCAAGTCTTTCATGGCAGCTTATAAATTTTACAATCAATATGCTTTGAAAACTAACGACGGTGAATATTATCTTGAAAGCATGGAAGACCGCGTCTTCTTTAACGCCCTTTATTTCGCTGATGGGAATGAAGCTATTGCCATCGATATTGCCAATGAAATCATCCACCAACGCTACCAACCTGCTACTCCTTCCTTCTTGAATGCTGGACGTGCTCGCCGTGGGGAGTTAGTATCTTGCTTCCTAATCCAAGTAACTGATGATATGAACTCTATCGGACGTTCTATCAACTCAGCTCTTCAACTTTCACGTATCGGTGGTGGTGTGGGAATTTCCCTCAGCAACCTTCGTGAAGCTGGTGCACCTATCAAAGGCTATGAAGGAGCCGCTTCTGGTGTCGTTCCTGTTATGAAGCTTTTCGAAGATAGCTTCTCTTACTCCAACCAATTGGGGCAACGTCAAGGTGCCGGTGTTGTCTACCTCAACGTCTTCCACCCAGATATTATCGCCTTCCTTTCAACTAAGAAAGAAAACGCCGATGAAAAAGTTCGTGTAAAGACCCTTTCACTTGGTGTTGTAGTACCCGATAAATTCTACGAATTAGCACGTAAAAATGAAGAAATGTACCTCTTCAGCCCATACTCTGTAGAACTTGAATACGGTGTGCCATTTAACTACATCGACATCACTGAAAAATACGATGAATTGGTCGCAAATCCAAACATCCGCAAAACAAAAATCAAAGCGCGTGATTTGGAAACTGAAATCTCTAAATTGCAACAAGAGTCTGGTTACCCTTATGTCGTCAACATTGATACGGCTAACCGTGCAAATCCTGTTGATGGTAAGATTATCATGAGTAACTTGTGTTCTGAGATTCTTCAAGTTCAAGAACCAAGCTTGATCAACGATGCTCAAGAATTCCTTCAAATGGGAACAGATGTTTCATGTAACCTTGGTTCAACCAACGTGGTCAACATGATGACCTCACCTGATTTTGGTCGTTCTATCCGTGCTATGGTTCGTGCCCTTACTTTCGTTACAGATAGTTCGCACATCGTAGCTGTTCCTACTATCGACCATGGAAATAGCCAAGCCCACACCTTTGGTCTCGGTGCCATGGGACTTCACAGCTACCTTGCCCAACAATTGATTGAATATGGATCGCCTGAGTCTGTTGAATTTACAAGCATCTACTTCATGCTCATGAACTACTGGACCTTGGTAGAATCAAACAATATCGCGCGTGAACGTGGTATCACCTTCCACAACTTTGAAAAATCAGACTATGCTAACGGAAGCTACTTTGACAAGTATGTGACTGGCGAGTTTGTTCCAAAATCAGACCATGTTAAAGAACTCTTCAAAGATGTCTTTATCCCAAGTGCTGCTGACTGGGCTGAACTTCGCGACAAGGTTCAAGCAGATGGTCTTTACCACCAAAACCGCCTTGCTGTAGCGCCAAATGGTTCTATCAGTTACATCAACGACGTTTCTGCTTCTATCCACCCGATTACGCAACGTATCGAAGAACGTCAAGAGAAGAAAATCGGTAAAATCTACTATCCTGCTGCTGGTTTGTCAACAGAAACCATTCCTTACTACACTTCTGCCTACGACATGGATATGCGTAAGGTGATTGATGTTTACGCTGCTGCGACTGAGCACGTGGACCAAGGACTTTCACTCACCCTCTTCATGCGTAGTGACATTCCAAAAGGTCTTTACGAATGGAAGAAAGAAAACAAACAAACGACACGTGACTTGTCTATCCTTCGTAACTATGCCTTTAACAAGGGTATCAAGTCTATCTACTACGTCCGTACCTTTACAGATGATGGTGGAGAAGTCGGTGCCAACCAATGTGAAAGCTGTGTGATCTAATTTTTGTTTGAGGAAACTACATTTTCTCAGATAAGTATTTATTCACCCTGCTAAACTAAATTGGAATAAGCATCTATACTATGAAATAGCAAAAAGTCGGGCTTCCGACTTTTTGTGCGATACTCTTCTAGAATTATGATAAAATAGAAATAATTGTGAGTTCGCAATACTAAACACAGAAAGAGATTTCAAATGGAAACTTACTACAAAGCCATTAACTGGAATGCCATCGAAGATGTCATCGACAAATCAACTTGGGAAAAGCTGACGGAGCAATTCTGGCTCGATACACGTATTCCCTTGTCAAATGACTTGGATGACTGGAGAAAGCTATCAAATGTAGAAAAAGACTTGGTTGGAAAAGTCTTTGGTGGTTTAACCCTTCTCGATACTATGCAATCTGAAACTGGGGTTCAAGCCCTTCGAGCAGACATCCGTACACCACATGAGGAAGCTGTTTTCAATAACATCCAATTTATGGAATCTGTCCACGCAAAATCTTACTCTTCTATCTTTTCTACCTTGAATACAAAGGCTGAGATTGAAGAAATTTTCGAATGGACCAATACCAATCCTTACCTACAAAAGAAGGCTGAGATTGTCAACGAAATTTACCTAAACGGTAGCCCACTTGAAAAGAAAGTTGCCAGTGTCTTCCTCGAAACCTTCCTCTTCTACTCTGGTTTCTTCACTCCCCTCTACTATCTTGGTAACAACAAACTAGCCAACGTCGCTGAAATCATTAAATTAATTATTCGTGATGAGTCAGTTCACGGAACCTACATTGGTTATAAATTCCAACTCGGTTTCAATGAATTACCTGAAGAAGAGCAAGAAAAGCTCAAAGAATGGATGTACGACCTGCTCTATACTCTTTACGAGAATGAAGAAGGCTACACAGAAAGTCTCTATGACGGTGTTGGTTGGACGGAAGAAGTCAAAACCTTCCTTCGCTACAATGCCAACAAGGCACTCATGAACCTGGGACAAGATCCACTCTTCCCAGATTCAGCAGATGATGTCAACCCAATTGTCATGAACGGTATTTCAACAGGAACTTCTAACCACGACTTCTTCTCTCAAGTCGGAAATGGTTACCTTCTTGGTGAAGTTGAAGCCATGCAAGACGATGACTACAACTACGGTTTAGACTAAGTCAACAATTTCAGAATTGATAACAAATATCATGGTTTGTTTAAAACAACCATGATATTTTTGTTTTTGTTTTCTTTTGTTTTTTAAATTGATTGATTGAATACTTTATGATAAAATAGTAATAGAAATAGAGGTGATAACGATGCTAAAGCAGGAAAAACTAGATAATATTCTAGAAACGGTAAATACAAAGGGAACTATTACTGTAAAAGAAATCATGACTCGCCTGGATGTGTCAGATATGACTGCTAGACGCTATTTACAAGAGTTGGCTGACAAGGATTTACTTGTTCGTGTGCACGGTGGTGCTGAAAAAATTCGCACAGGTTCCATTTTAAACAATGAACGTTCCAATATTGAAAAACAAAGCTTACAAATCGCAGAAAAACAAGAAATTAGCCGTTTTGCAGGCCATTTAATCGATGAAGGGGAAACTATTTTTATCGGCCCAGGTACAACCTTGGAATCTTTTGCCCGTGAACTTCCAATCGATAATATTCGTGTTGTAACAAACAGTTTACCAGTCTTTCTCATCCTAAACGAACGAAAACTAACAGATTTGATTTTAATCGGTGGAAACTATCGCTCTATCACTGGAGCATTTGTGGGAACACTAACCTTACAGAATTTGGCCAATCTACAATTTTCTAAAGCTTTCGTGAGCTGTAATGGTATCAAGGACAATGCGATTGCGACCTTTAGTGAAGAAGAAGGTGAATCCCAACGCATCGCCCTCAATAATTCCAATAAAAAATACTTACTAGCTGACAATAGTAAGTTCAATAAGTTTGATTTTTACACCTTCTACAATATCTCAGATATTGATACCATCGTTTCAGATTCTAAACTGAGCAAAGAAACCTTCGAACAACTTTCAAAACAAACAAAAATTATTCTTTCTAAACCATAAAACTGAGGATTGATAAAATATAAAATGCGTCATATCAAGAAAATAAGAATCTTGATATGACGCATTTTTTGATGAAGATTTTTACAAAGAGTTTCCTAGATTCTTTATGATTGTTGAAACGGCATAAAATCTGAATCAAAGGAGATATTATCCCATTCTTCAGGATTGATAAAATTTAAAAACAGATTTTTAAATTCTTCCAGCTCATAATCTGAATGACAAATCCATTCTTTACCAGTCGAGACATACCATTTTCCGAGACTTTTCAATTCTTCATTCGTCAAACACGGTGTTTGAGAGCATTTTTCGAAATTGATAATATAAACTTTTTCATAAATAGATTGGATTAAATCTTTGAACATCTTTTTTCCTCACTAAAATTCTATATTTAATTACTCATTCTACTACTCAATCACTTGAGTTTCTGCTACTTTCTTGTACCAGTGAGCTGATTTCTTAGGGTAACGTTCTTGAGTTTCAAAGTCTACATAAAAGAGACCGTAACGTTTCTCATATCCATTTGACCATGAGAAGACATCCATTAATGACCAAATGAAGTAACCTTTTACATTCGCTCCATCTGCAATCGCATCAGATAATACTTCCAAGTGTTGTTTGACATAATCAATACGGCCATCATCGTAAACAGTGTTATCAACGAACTCATCTTTATAACCAAGTCCATTTTCAGTGATGTAGATTTTCTTATAGTTAGGATAATCTTTCTTCACGCGCATGATTTGGTCATACAAACCTTGAGGGTAGATAATCCAATCCCAGTCCGTACGTGGCACATAATCAGGAGCTACACGACGACCAACACCTTTGATTTGGTATTTAGAGCTTCCTTTTTCACCCTTACCATTATGGATGATTTCAGTTTCTCCATCAAAGGCTTCCATCCAGTCACTCATATAGTAATTAATTCCAAGGAAGTCATTCAAGTCTTTTGCGGATTCTAATACTTCGAAATCTTCTTCACGAAGATCTAAGCTACCACCATTGGCAGCCAAGATAGCCTCTACCCCTGCCAGGGTCTTTTCAGAGTAGTGACCCAGATAAGTTGCATCCAAGATAAATTTATTATGGATAATGTCCTCCAACTCTGCCGCAATAACATCTGCAGGATTTTCAGGATCTAGAGGATACTTAGTAGGCAGAGCATGAACAACCCCAATTTCCCCTTTATAACCTTTCTCTTTATACAATTTTACCGCGCGTGCATGAGACACCATCATATTGTGGTGCGATTGGAAGACTTTGGCAAGATCGTACTGAATACCTGGAGGGAATTTACCAACCAAGTATTGACCATCACCGATTGGTCCAATTTCATTGAAGGTTGTCCAATAGTTTACTTCTGGAAATTCTTCAAAACAGAAGGCAGCGTAGTCTACAAAGTGTTCAATATTTTCACGATTTAAGAAGTCTCCATTTGAGTGGAGAGCTTCTGGCGTGTCAAAGTGATGAAGAGTTACAAAAGGCTCAACGTGACGTTTGTGACACTCAGCAAATAAATTATGATAAAACTCGACACCTTTCTGATTTACTTGACCATAACCAGTCGGGAAAATACGTGACCAGGCAATGGAAATTCGAATGCCATTGACACCATACTCTTCTGCTAGCTCGAGGTCAACTGGATATCGATTGTAAAAATCACTAGCTGGCTCCGCAGTGTACCAGTAGTTATCTTCAAGATATTTATCCCAAGCAACTGGTCCTTTTCCATCAGTATGTGTAGCGCCTTCTGCTTGATAAGCAGCAGTTGCGCCACCGAAAATAAAGTCTTTTGGTAATGTTTTTGTCATTTTTTTCACCTATTTCTTGATTTAAATAAAGTAAAAGTGAGAGGAGAGGAGTCAGTGAGCCATCCTTCTCCATCTCACTTCTTGTACCAAGTCACCGAATTGTGACATGAGGAGGTAAAAACGATATCTTTTTACCGACGAATTAACAAGGCGATTAGGAAATTCGCCATAGCGATTTCCGCAACGATAGGAGACTATTTCAGAGTCCCTAGCCTTAATCGAATTGTGACATGAGGAGGTAAAAACGATATCTTTTTACCGACGAATTAATAAGGCGATTAGGAAATTCGCCATAGCGATTGCCGTAACGATAGGAGACTATTTCATAGTCCCTATTATTAATCGAATTGTGACATGAGGAGGTAAAAACGATAGCTTTTTACCGACGAATTAACAAGGCGATTAGGAAATTCGCCATAGCGATTGCCGTAACGATAGGAGACTGTTTCACAGTCCCTATCGTTAATCGAATTGAGCTTGTACAAATGCAAGAGCACCTTTTCCATCACGAGTTAATTTGATGTATTGAGCGCCTTCTGTTTTCGCTAGTTTAATACCGAGCTTATCTGTTTCTGCTTTCATGTCTTCAAAGTTTGAAGCAACTTGAGGGGCAAGGATAACAAGATCAAACTCTGGCAACATTTCACGGTGAGCACCATAGCCACCTGCTGCTGCTTTCACAGGAACATTGTATTCTGCAGCTGCCTTATTCAAAGCATTCGCAAGAAGTCCACTTGTCCCTCCACCTGCACAGAGAACGAGGACATTTGTTTCTTCAGTGATTGTATTTTGTGCTGCTTCTACACCAGCTTTTTCAAGAATAGCATCTGCTTTTGCAGTGTTGAAGTTTGCGGCAACTTTTTCTTTCAATTCATCATTAGATTTACCTGAACGCTCTTCTTCAAGAATTTGTTCATCATATACTTTAAGGAATGGATAGTAAATGACTACGTCAACCACGATTAGAAGGGCAGCAAGAATGAATGATAGAACTTGGAAGTTCGTACCAAGAACTAGACCTAGTGGAGCTGGAGTTGTCCATGGTAGATTAGCAGTAAATGAGTTCATTCCAAGTGTTTCAATAAAGAATTTGAAGATCCAAACGTTTGCGATTGGAGCAAAGATAAATGGAATGAAGAAGATTGGGTTTAATACAAGTGGTGCACCAAACAAGATTGGTTCATTTACACCAAAGAATGTTGGGACTACTGAAGCACGACCGATTGCACGGTTACGTTTAGATTTTGTTAACCACATGAACATGAATGGAACAACCAGTGTCGCACCAGTACCACCCATGGTAACGATAAACATTTGTGTACCAGAAGTAAGAATCTTGTCAGCGTGCATACCTTGTTGGAGAAGGTTCAAGTTGACTTCGGCATTGGCATAGGTAATAGCTGCGATAGCTGGTTCAACGATAGATGGACCATGGATCCCAACAAACCAGAAGAAAGCAAAGGCACCAAAGATAATCGTAATACCTAGATAACCATCAGCAGCAGAGAATAATGGTGCAAAGAATTTACCGATTGATTCAGCTACGCTTGCACCAACAAAATGACGAGCTAGTAAATCAAGAGCATAAAGAGAAACAACTGATAGAGTGAATGGAATCACATCTTTAAAAACTTGTGAGATATTAGGTGGAACTTCGTCAGGCATACGAATAGTGACGTTGTTCTTAACACAAACCTTATAGATGGCTACAGTAACAAAGGCAGCAAGGAAGGCTGAAAGCAAACCTTTTGTCCCCAAGAATCCAGTAGCTAGACCATTTTCGATAGGATCAGCTGCCAACATCAACAAACCAACAATCGCTGCTAACAGTGTTGACATATAGTTGATTTGATTGGTTTTCTCCATGCTACGGTTTACTGAGTCAGTCAATGACTTAGCTGTTGTACCAGCTACCAAGAGAGCCAGAATACCCATAGAATAGCTATAAGGTTTCATCAGAAAGGCTACAACTTCATCAGACCATTTAAAGCCCCATGAGTTTGGTACAAAGGCAATCAAGATAAAGATACTTGAGAAGAGAATAACAGGCATACCTGCAATGAAACCATCACGAATGGCACGAAGGTAGATATTACGAGATAGTTTCTCAAAGAAAGGCTTTCCTTTCTCAATAAATGCAATTAATTTATTCATTACTTAACTCCTCTCTTGTAGAGTTCAATTAAATGGTGCATCAAATCTTTTAATAAGATAGTTGTCATCAAGTGGTCTTGGCCATGCATCATGGTTACACTATAGGCTAAGTCCTCACCTGAAGCTTCCTTAGTTAATAGACTTGTTTGCGCGTGGTGAGCCTCTGCAATGCAAGAACCAGCTTCCTCAACTAAGCTATCCGCTTTTGCAAAATCACCAGCTTCAGCAGCTTTCAAGGCTTCCAATAATTTTGAACGAGCATCGCCAGCATAGGCTACGATTTCAAAACCTAACAATGTTACTTCTTCTCTATTCATGATAGAATTCTCCTTATATATTTTTAAATAAATTTTTATGACAATAAACGTTGGATATGTAGAACTAGATAAACTCGTTCACTTTTATACAAATCAAGACCCGTATGTTGCGTAATCACATCATAGATCTTGGAACCAATCTCGAACGCTTTTGGATAGGATTGTTTAATATGGTCTTCCATATCCAGAAGTGATTGGTTATCATCTCTAGATCTGTCTAAATAATCCAAGAAATAATTCAAATGTATCATAAAGCGATCATAGAAATGATTATTCTCTTTAGTTCGTTGAATTGCATAGTCTGTTAAAACTTCTTCAACATTCCTGAGAATTTCTTTTCTCTTATCAATCGACTCCACAAGTTCCACTTCATTTTCACCTTCGGCATTAATGAAATGATAAGCAATCCGAATAATTTCGTCCTCAGGAAAATGATCTGCTAGCTTCTGGCGGTAAATTTTAAATGCTTCATTTGCGATTTGAAAAGCGACAGGATACTTAGTGGAAATATCTGGCAGATTACTATCCTTGTACCTTCCTTGTGCTAGAGCTTGGTAAGAACAGTAAATATGATCTGTCAAGGTTACGTAGAGATACTCTTGAATCGGATAATGATATTTCTTTGATAGCTTATCAATGATTTCATAAGTCACTGTGATAAAATCAAGCGGAACATCTTTGAGGAGAGCCATAAAGTTTTCTCTTGACTCTTCGGTCTTCATCCGAAAGATTTTCTCAACCTGATGTTCAGCAATCAAATCTCCCTTCTTCTTTCCAAATGCAATCCCCTTACCAATCACAATCACTTCTTCTCCTTTATCATTTCTGACAAGCGAGACATTGTGATTCATTGGATTTAGAATTCGATACATGTCAACCTCCTTTTATATCTTAAAGGTATATTAGTACAAAAAATGACCACAAATGAACTAGAAAATCAGCCGATTTCTAATTCACCTGTGATCATGCCTAATATTACTTAGTAACACTCACCTTGTATTAACTTGTGATTTAAGTATAGCACAAGTAAGTTATTTTGTAAACCTTTACATACAACTTTTTTTAAATTTTTTTAGATTCATGTTCCTAACCTAGGAGGACTTTCTTACACGCGTTCTTTCCATGAAGTCGCTGTTGTTTGAAGAACTTTGTTGAGTTCGTCAATGTTTTCAAATCCAGTTGTGCGAAGCCATTCACGAGCTGCTGCTTCACCATCTTTGATGTAAGCTTCAACTGATCCAGCCCATGTTGCACGGCCACAAAGAACTCCGTTAAAGTTTGCACCTGATTCATGAGCAAATACAAGAGTATCTTGGAAAAGTTTAGCTGATACACCAGCACTCAAGTAGATGTAAGGCAAGTTAGTTGCTTCATCTTGAGCTTTGAAGAAGGCTGCTGCTTCTTCACGTGTATAAACTACTTCACCTTCAGCGAAACCTTCAACATATTTAATGTTAACAGGAACTTCTACTTTCAAGACATCAATGTTAAAGCGTGGGTCTGAAAAGACTTTCATAGCACCGATAACTTTGTGTGGTTTTACTTTCGCGTATTCTACAGAACCTGCGTCAGCAATTTTTTCATCGTAAGCAAGAATTTCAAGGAAGAATGGGATATCTTCAGCCACACACTCAGAACCGATACGTTCGATGTAAGCTTGTTTTTCTTGGTTAAGTTCGTCTGAGCTATCTACATCATAGTAAAGCAAGAATTTAACTGCATCTGCACCTTCTTCTTTAATACGTTTTGCAGACCAAACATCCAAGCAGTCTGGCAAGCGTTTTGTGCTTGTTGTATCATAACCTGTTTTTTCATAAGCAAGAAGGAGACCAGCTTTTTCATCAAGAGCTTTTGTTGCTGGAAGTCCATATTCAGGATCAAGAAGCATAGATGAAGCGTATTTAGTCAATTCATCCGCTACCAAAACTTTAAGTTCTTCCATTTGAGCCACTGTTGGTTCTTCTGTTTGGTGTTGAGCCATGAGGCGTTTCAAAGCACCGCGTTGGTCAAATGCAAGAGCTGAGATGATACCATTTTCATCAGAAAGTTTTTCTAAGCGTGCACGTTTTTGTTCTGTTAAAGCCATTTTATACCTCTTTTACTATTAATTGATCATATAGAGCTTGATAGTTAGCCATATTGACATGACCTGTCATTTTTTCTTGAGCATTGAGCATACCAAGGACATTGGCCTTGATGAGGAGTTCTGCATCCGATTCCTTATGAAGAAGTCCTGAAGAAATTCCTGCTACAGTAGAATCTCCAGATCCGACAGGGTTGACTACCTGAATTCTAGGAATATCTACCTTGTAGAAAGTATCGCCATGTTTGGCAAAAGCACCATTGGCACCAAGTGAAACGATAATCCATTCAATACCTGCAAACAAAGGTTCTTGAAGTACTTCTTTTAATTCATGCAAATCCTCAGAAACTTCTCTTCCAAGAAGCTGAGATAATTCCTCATTATTTGGTTTGATGACTGTTGGTTTATGTGGTGATTCAAGAACCGCCTGAAGTGCTGCACCAGAGCAATCCAAAACAACAGGTTTGCCAGCTTGATTAGCAAGTTCTACCAAGCTCGCATAGTAATCAACTGGAAGGCCAGCTGGCAGACTGCCTGAGATAGCTACTACTTCAACTGACTCTAGGAGATTTTTGAAATGTTCCAAAAAGTCTTGACCTTCCTGTTCCAATACTACAGGACCTTTTTCAAGAACTTCTGTTTGGTTGTCTCCGTGAAGAATAGCGATACAGTTACGAGTTTCTCCCTGAATTGAGAAGAAATCTTTCTTTACTTGATTATCGATATGTTCAACCAAAAACTCACCAAGTTTACCACCCACTAAACCAGTAGCAAGAACAGAATCCCCAAATTCTGAAAGTACTCGGGTAACATTGAGTCCCTTACCACCAGCCGTTTTGGTTACATCCACCACACGATTGACAGTATCAATCTTCAACTCATCCAAGGGATAGGAAATATCAATGGATGGGTTCATTGTGACTGTTAAAATCATAGGTTACCTCTTAGTCGTGGTATTCTCCGCGATCCCATTTTTCAAGGAATTCAGTGAAGAAGTTTGCGTCTGTTTGTTGAGCATTGTGACTTTCAAGGTGTTCAATTTTCGCAATCAATTTCTTGTTTTCTTCAGATGGTTTGTATTCAGCATGGATGAAAGCTTCGATGATATCACACATGAGCAATTCACCAGTAATCTTACCACCAAAACCGATAACGTTGGCGTTCAATTGTTCTTTAGCATAAAGGGCTGTTGTCATATCACGAACCAAGGCAGAACGGACACCTGGAACTTTATTCACAGCGTTGTTGATACCAACACCAGTACCACAAATACATACCCCAAGATCAGCTTGACCACTAGTTACAGCTTCCCCTACTTTTTTACCAAAGATTGGGTAGTGAGTACGTGTATGGTCATAAGTACCAAAGTCAATGACTTCATATCCTTTTGATTTCAAAAATTCTGAAACCGCCATTTTTTCATCTGTTACGATGTGGTCACATCCAATTGCAATTCTCATTAGTTATTCCCTCCGATTAATTATATAAATCTAATATCATTTATCCTTACTCAAGAAAAATCAAGATTAGCTTAGGAAGCGAGCTGCGAGCATAACTGAGGTTAGCTAAAGTGAGCTGACGACAGATTATCTTGATTTTTGAAGAGTATTAGCACATTTTGTTCAACATATCGACCCTGATTTGGTGACGTCCACCATCGTATTTACCGTTAACAAATCCTTTAGCGATGTTTTTAGCCAATTCATCACCAACAAGTTGTGCACCCATAGTGATCATACGTGAGTTGTTGTGACCACGAGTCATATAAGCTGAACGTTCGTCAGATACTTCTGCAGCAACCATTCCTTTGATCTTAGTTGCGACCATAAATGGACCAGCTCCATAAGCATCAATCACGATACCAAGGTTTTGTTCTTCTTTGTTTACTTCTGCAGCAACAGCAAGAGTCACATCAACAAAGTCTTGACCTTCAGCTGTAACATCCACAACGTGGAAGTTTTCTTTTTCCAAGAAGTCTTTCACAACTTCTTTCAATCTCAAACCTGCAGCATCTGCACCGATAACAATAGACATATTGTATACTCCTTTTATTTTTCTAGGCTAGTAAAACCTTTTATAGTTAACAGTTTACCTACAAAAGCTTTCTAGCAGTTTATTGACAAATTGGATTGAATGAGATGAATGACACCTTATTCAAGTTTAGGAAATCAGTTTCCTAGAAATAATCTTTCTCCACGAAAGAGAATATAACAAGTGATTGTTTGTTTGTGACAAACATCATTTGTTGCTTACAAACATAATATACTCCTATTTCTTAAAAAAGTCAACAATTAATGTTTGTTTTTGTGTTTTTTTAACTAAAAAATTTCGATGTCAAAACCAATTTGATCCACTTGACCAGGTTCTAGGAGGCGAACATTCTTCTTATCTTCTAGATGATCTCCTTCTTCAAGAGATGTTGACAAGCCAGACCATGGTTCAAAAGCAATGAAAGGACCCTTATTCAAAGTTGACCAGATAATGAGATTTGGAAACTCTGCAAAGTGCACTTTCAATCCCTTATCATGTTTACGAGAACGAAGGGCAATTGTTCTAGATTGCAATTCATCTAAGGTGACTGCATCAGTGCTGAAAAGATCATAGCTGAGGTCTAATTCTTTTTGACCTTCTAGCCATGGACTTCTATCTTGAAAATCCAGCATACCTGTTTCTGGGAAAGGACGTGGAACAGAGCAAGTCTCTTCTTTCTCAAACTCTAGATAATAATCTTCATAGACTTCATCATCCAGTAGAGGACAATTAAATCCTGGATGTCCACCAATAAAGTAAGGCATGACCTTGCTAGTTTCTTTATTGAAAATCTTGTATTGAGTTCGTACTGTCTTGCCAGTAAGGCTATAAGTGATTTCTAGGCGGAAATAATAAGGGTAGTTCTGATAGCTATTCTCATCGTCTTCAATTGCAAAAGTTACACTATTATCTGTCTGTTCAACTAATTCAAATTCTTTCTTACGAACCAAACCATGACGAGGAATCTTTCCTTTGCTTTCTTGCCCCTTCTCATCTATATAGAGGGCTGTATCCTCTCTCAAAGAACCACAAATGGGGAAGAGAACAGGAGCTTGTCCACTCCAATAAGTGGCATCCCCTTGCCACAAATACTCCAGTCCCTCAGTATCTTTTATAGAAGAAAGAGCCCCACCAAAACTGTTAAATTCAACTCTTAATTGTTCTGATTTTAATTCAATTACCATTATTTTCTCCGATTTCTTGATAGTTTATAAAAAACTAGGCTGTCACTCCTATCAGGAAAATGACAACCTAGCTTTAACAATTTACATTTTATAGGAGCGCATTATTTTGCTTTTGCTGCGTACTCTTCGTTACGTTTGATCATTTGTTTTCTGTACCATGCAAAGATACCGATATAGAATACAAGGAAGACTACAGCACCAAGGATTGCTTTGATATCACCTGTTGTAGTGTTACCAATTGTCCAACCAAGAAGTTTTTCGATTGGTCCTTCAAGAGTTGAGTGAGTGATCAATTGAGTTTCGCTCACACCTGCTGGGAAGGCACCTACACCTTTAGCAAGTTCTGTTGCAAATGGTGCGATAAGTGTACCTGAAAGAAGGAAGAGTGGCAACAAGAGTGTTCCGAAGATAATCATACGGAGCAATTTACCACGTGTTACAACCAAGAGAGCTGGAGTAACACCCATAGCGATGATACCTGCAAGTGGCAAGATACCATTTCCGACTTTTGAAAGAAGCACAGCTTCGATCAACATGATTGGTGCAAGTACGTTGGCACAAGCCCAGATTTCAGCACGACCAGCGATGAATGGCCAGTCAAGACCGATATTAAATTTACGTCCTTGAAGACGTTTAGTAGCAACGTTTGTAATACCTTGTGAAAGTGGTTCTACGGCAGCGATGAACCATGAACCGATGAGTGAGAAGAGTTCCAAAGATACACCGGCTGTCAAACCAAGAGACAACCAACCTTTAATAACTAATTGCCAGTTTGCTGCATCTTCTACGCCAGCAACTGGATGTGGAGTACCCATCAAACCGATAACGATACCAAGGATGAAACCGATGAAGAATTTAGATCCCCAGAAACCGATTTTCTTGTTCAATTTAGCAGCATCAAAGTCATATTTATCAAGACCTGGGAAGAATTTTTCAAAAATCTTATCCAAAACCATGATAACTGGGTTCATCATGTAGTTCATGTGAGTTGAAGTCATTGGTGATGAACTTGGTGCGTTAAGAAGGTCATCAAATGTAGGTTTCATCAAATCAGAGTTGATGATTTTAAGAACACCTACAAGGACAACTGCTGCAGTGGCGATGAAGAGTGAAACCCCTTGGCTTACACCGTTGTTGTCTGCATACCATTTAATCAAAAGACCTGTGATAGACAAGTGCCAGATATCGAAGATATCAACGTCAAGTGTATCAGTTTTCTTCATAGCAAGCATCACTACGTTGACAATCAACATGATGAGCAAGAAGTAAAGTGTCCAAGCAGATCCCCAAGTGATTGTAGCAAGTGGTGCCCAACCAACGTCAGTGATGTTCAATTGAATACCAGTATTTTCAACGAATTTTGCAAGTGATGCTGAGAAAGCACCATTCAGCATACCGATGATAGCACCGATACCAGTAAGAGCGATGGCAAGTTTGATACCACCTTCAAGTGCTTTGGAGAATTTCACTCCAAAAAGTAGAGCCAATACTGTCAAAATGATCAGCATGATGATTGGCCCACCCATATCCAAGATAGGTTTGAACAGCTTATTGGCTAGTTCGATAATGACATCCATAATAGTTCCTCCCTTTTTATAGTTATATGAATGTTAACAAATTAAAATTAGCTTAACCCGTGTTCTTTGATAGCTGCTTCAATATTATCAAATACGGGAGCACTCATTGCTGGGATACGGAATAAGATTGGTCCAGCTTCGATAACTGGAATACCTGGGTCAAAACCAAGATCTGTTGCAGCAATTGGTGTAAAAATGTCATAACCTTTGATAAGGTCTTCATTAACGTCTTTTACCATAACTGCATCACAGTGAACATCAAAACCGCGGTTTGAAAGTTCTTCTTCAAGAGCACTTTTAATTTGGTGGCTTGAGTTAACACCTGCACCGCAGGCAGCAAGAATTTTAATCATATGGATTTCCTCCGATTTAATATTTTTAATAGACAAAATTAAGCAATTGCTTCAGCAATATAAGCATAGAGGGCTTCTGGTTCAGAAATTTTTGATAGGTCTTCAAGATGACTATTTCCAGTAAAGAAGTCCATCAACTGAGCAAGAATGTTCGTTTGACTTGAACTTGAGTTATTAATGATAAAGAAGAGCAAGGATACTTCTACTTCCTTATCTGGCGCAATCATATTGTGGAAAGTCACTGGTTTTTCTAATCGAACGACCACAACTTTTTCGGCTAGATTATGAACAATATCTGTGTGAGGAATAGCCACATTCGGCAAATCCTTACCCAAAAATTCCATATCTAGGCCAGTTGGAAATGACTTTTCACGCGTGATCAAGGCTTCACGATAAGTTGGAGTTACGATTTCTCGTTCTTCCAATAAAGTAGCAACCTGATCAAAGAGATGTTCTTGATTATCCGCTTCTAAGCAAAACACAAGGTTTTTGTCAAAGAAATGATCTAATCCCATAAGGTTTTCCCTTCTTTCCATTAACTTTATGCTATAAGTATAACACTATATGAAATCGTTGTCAATAATTTTTTGTTGTTTTTTGTCCTTTTTTTTGATTATTTTGTTTATTTTTTATCTTTATAAGCAAAACAAACATTTAAAACAAACACTTTAAACGATTTAATCCTATTATAAATGCAAAAAAACAGGCCTATTTAAGCCTGTTTTACTATTGATTCTTATGTAAGTTTCCTGTGAACAAGAAAAACAATTATGATAACTTATTCTTCATCCATGCTCAAGACGCTAAGGAAGGCTTCTTGTGGAACTTCTACTGATCCGATAGCTTTCATGCGTTTCTTACCAGCTTTTTGTTTTTCAAGCAGTTTACGCTTACGAGAAACGTCACCACCATAACATTTAGCAAGTACGTTCTTACGAAGGGCCTTGATATCAGTACGAGCGACAATCTTCTGTCCAATAGCTGCTTGAATTGGCACCTCAAATTGTTGGCGAGGGATGATTTTCTTAAGCTTATCAACGATGAGTTTTCCGCGTTCGTAGGCAAAGTCCTTGTGAACGATAAAGCTAAGGGCATCCACCTTGTCTCCATTGAGAAGGATGTCCATTTTGACCAGCTTAGAGGGGCGATACTCTGACAATTCGTAGTCAAAGCTTGCATAACCACGTGTTGAAGACTTAAGCTTATCAAAGAAATCAAAGACGATTTCAGCCAGTGGAATTTGATAGATAACATTGACACGGTTATCATCAATATAGTCCATAGTCACAAAGTCACCACGCTTGCGCTGAGCTAGCTCCATTACAGCTCCTACGAACTCCTGTGGTACCATGATTTGCGCCTTAACATAAGGCTCTTCAATGGTCGCAATCTTGGTAGGATCTGGGAACTCAGATGGGTTAGATACATCCATAGACTCACCGTCGGTCAAGTTAACCTTATAGATAACGGATGGTGCAGTCATGATCAAGTCAATGTTGAACTCACGTTCCAAACGTTCTTGAATAACATCCATATGAAGGAGACCCAAGAATCCACAACGGAAACCAAAACCAAGAGCTTGCGATGTTTCGGGTTCAAACTGAAGACTAGCATCGTTCAACTGCAATTTTTCAAGAGCTTCACGTAGGTCATTGTATTTATTTGACTCGATTGGATAAAGACCTGCGAAAACCATCGGATTCATCTGCTTGTATCCAGATAGGGGTTCTGAAGCAGGGTTTGCCGCCAAGGTAACTGTATCACCGACACGAGTGTCTTGAATAGTCTTGATAGATGCAGCGATATATCCAACGTCACCAGTAGCAAGGAAATCACGACCAACTGCCTTGGGTGTAAAGATACCGACTTCCGTAACATCAAAAGTCTTGCCATTGCTCATAAGCTGAATCTTATCGCCAGGTTTGACCACCCCATCCATGACACGCACTTGAAGAATAACTCCACGGTAAGCATCATAAACAGAGTCGAAAATCAAAGCCTTAAGTGGTGCCGTCACATCACCTGTTGGCGCTGGCACTTTTTCTACGATTTGCTCTAGAATTTCTTCGATGCCAATACCAGCCTTAGCAGAAGCCAAAACTGCTTCACTGGCATCCAAACCAATGACATCCTCAATCTCAGTACGCACGCGCTCAGGATCTGCAGCTGGCAGGTCAATTTTATTAATGACTGGCATGATTTCCAAATCATTGTCCAAGGCCAGATAAACGTTGGCAAGGGTTTGGGCCTCAATCCCTTGGGCAGCATCGACGACCAAAATCGCTCCCTCACAGGCAGCTAGCGAACGTGAAACTTCATAGGTGAAGTCTACGTGCCCCGGCGTGTCAATCAAGTGGAAAATATAAGTTTCCCCATCTTTAGCAGTATAATTCAGCTCGATGGCATTCAACTTAATGGTAATCCCACGTTCTCGCTCTAAATCCATGCTATCCAAAAGCTGTGCTTGCATTTCACGGCTTGAAACGGTCTCTGTCTTTTCCAAAATGCGGTCTGCTAGAGTTGATTTCCCGTGGTCAATATGAGCGATAATAGAGAAGTTACGGATCTTCTCCTGTCGTTTTTTCAATTCTTCTAAGTTCATGATTCTCTTCCTTTCAGGGTATCTATTTATTATAAATTGTTTTTGACATTTTGACAAGACCATACCCTGCTAGGAGTACTAATCTTCAGCAACAAAGCCGTCATTCTCAATAAAGTGGTGTTCTGTCATTCCTTGGTCAGTAAAGACAATCCCATGAAGGACACCACCATAAACAGCTCCTCCATCCATTCCAATCTTGCCATCTTCTGTAGTCCAAAGCTCAGCAGTACCACGCTCTTGCTTTAACAAACCATAGACCGGTGTATGGCCAAAGACAATGATTTTTCCAGTATGATTTTCTGCTTCGTGGAATGGTTTTCTAAGCCATACTTTCTTGTAATCTGTGGTTTCATGCCAGTCGTCTAAGGTCAAATCAATACCTGCGTGCACAAAGATATACTTGTCTGTCTCTACCACAAATGGCATTTGACGAATAAATTCGACCAAGTCTGCTGCTTCAGTAGCAACACGCTTGGCATCCTCAACTCCATCAACCGGTGCATCCAAAGGACGACCTAGGATAGAGTTAATGGTTGTATCTCCACCATTGCGACGATAGTGATCATAGCTTTCTTCTGGATCATCTAGCCATGTCAAAAACATATACTCATGATTTCCTGACAAACAGATAGCCCCTTGATTATCCACTAAGTCCTTAACCATCTCTAGAACACGGCGACTATCTTCACCACGGTCAATCAAATCCCCTAGAAAGAGTAACTGGGTCTGACCATCCCAGGTTTTGAGAAGGTCTTCCAGCATCCCAGCTTTTCCGTGAACATCTCCAATTACATAATAGTCTGTCATCTTATTTCTCCCTGTTTCTCAACAATTCTCTGGCTTGCGTCAGGGCTGCTTCCGTCACATCATCACCTGCCAACATCTTAGCAACTTCTTCCACTCGCTCTTCAACCGTCAAGAGACGAACAGTCGAAACCGTTGAATGCTCATTGCTAATCTTCTCAATAAAGAATTGATAATCCGCAATCGCAATCACTTGTGGCAAATGGGAAATAGCCAGAACCTGACCATGCTGACCAATTTTATGAATTTTCTGTGCAATAGCCTGAGCTACACGACCTGAAACTCCCGTATCCACCTCATCAAAGACAATGCTGGTCTTGCCTTCTTTACGTGAAAAGGCAGACTTAATGGCTAGCATGAGACGAGATAATTCCCCACCAGATGCAACCTTAACCAAGGGTTTAAAATCTTCGCCAGGGTTGGTTGAAATATAAAACTCAACCATTTCATTTCCCTCACGACTGAATTTGCCCTTGCTAAAACGAACCTGAAACTGAGCTTTTTCCATATAGAGGTCTTGCAGTTCTTGTTTAATCTCTGCTTCTAGCTGCTGAGCCAAGTCATGACGAGCAGAGGCAAGCTGACCTGCCAAATCAATAAGATTGACTTCTAATTTCTTGAGCTCTGCTTCCATGTCCTCAGACGAAAGGTTATTTCCTGTCAAGAGATTGTATTCTTCCGTAATCTTGGCAAAATAAAGCAAGACATCATCAACAGTCCCACCGTACTTACGGGTAATAGTATGAAGGAGATCCAAACGATTCTCGATCTGCATGAGACGATTACCATCAAAATCAAGGTCCTCAATGATTGCTTCCAAACGTTTGCTAATGTCTTCTAAGACATAGTATGTCTCAGACAAAGAGCTTGAAATTTCACGGTATTCAGGGTCGTACTCTTCAACACTTTCCATGTCATTCATGGCTGAACGAACATTAGCCAGACTTGAAAAATCTTCATTGTCCAACATACTGTAGGCATTGGTCAGTGTATCCGCAATGTTTTTATGGTTGAGAAGTTTCTCTCGCTCTTGATTGAGAGATAAGTCTTCACCAGCTTGCAAGTTTGCTGCCTCAATCTCTGCCATTTGAAATTCCAACATTTCAATACGAGCCTTGTGTTCCTGTTGGTTTTTCTTGACTTCCAGAACCTGCTTACGCATTTTACGATAGGCATCAAAACTCGTTTGATAGGTTTCTTTCAAGGCCCAAAAAGCTGCGTCACCAAATTCATCCAACATCTGAATATGCAGTTGAGGCCGCATTAACTCTTCTTGGTCATGCTGACCATGTATATCCACCAGATGTTGCCCAATAGCACGCAAAACAGACAGATTAACCATCTGACCATTGACACGACTAATACTCCGACCATTTTGCAAGATTTCCCGACGGATGATAATTTCATCCCCCATTTCTAAACCTTGCTCATCAAAAATTTCCTGTAAAAGGCGACTATTCTCAACTGAGAAAAGCCCCTCTATCTCTGCCTTTGGCGCACCATGACGAATAACATCTGTCGTCGCACGAGCTCCCAACATCATATTCATGGCATCAATGATAATTGACTTCCCTGCACCCGTTTCACCAGTCAGGACAGTCATACCTTTCTCAAAATTGAGGGAAATAGCCTCAATAATGGCAAAGTTTTTTATCGAAATTTCAAGTAACATACAGACCTACCAATTTTTTACTTGTTCAAAGATTTCCTCAGCTAGACTTTCACTTCTTGCAATGACTAAAATCGAGCTATCATCAGCTAAACAGCTAAAAATCTTGTCCGCAAAAGTCTCAATTAACTGAGCTTTTACAAAAGCTGTATTTCCTGGAATGACTTGGAGATTGATCATCTTATCCATCAATTCAGCCGATTCGATATTGTCTTCAGCCAGTTGCAAACTTTTTACGATTGATTTTGGCAATTCATAGACATAGGTGTTGTCTCTCAAAGGGATTTTGACAATACCTAGTTCTTTGATATCTCGTGATACCGTCGCTTGAGTGGCAGTGATGCCTGCTTCTTTCAAATGTTCTACAATTTCTTCTTGTGTACCGATTTGATAATCTGTCACAAATCGTCTAATTTTTTCAAGTCTCTCTTTTTTATTCATTTTTAAATTGACTATGCGCCCTCTCTACTACTTCTTCAATCTCAGCAAGAACCTGATTGCTTGCTGACTCTTCTTTTTTCAAATACACTAAAAACTCAATATTTCCATGACCGCCTTGGATAGGAGAAAAATCCAATCCAAGGACTGAAAAACCTTCCTCTACTGCCATAGTTGTGACAGATTCAAGAACATTCTGGTGAACCTTGGAGTCTCGAATGATTCCATTTTTCCCAATCTGCTCACGACCTGCCTCAAACTGAGGTTTGACAAGTGCTACCACCTGACCTTGATCAGCTAGCACTCGGTGCAAGGCTGGAAGAATCAGACTGAGGGAAATGAAACTCACATCAATACTGGCAAAGCTCGGTTCCTGCTCGAAATCAGTCTTTTCAGCATAGCGGAAATTGAACTGCTCCATGCTGATAACCCGTGGGTCTTGGCGTAATTTCCAAGCCAACTGATTGGTACCGACATCGACTGCAAAGACCAACTCGGCACCATTTTGCAACATGACATCGGTAAATCCTCCAGTAGAGGCCCCGATATCAATCGTTGTTGCCCCTTCCACTGACAATTCAAAGACCTGCAATGCCTTTTCCAGTTTCAAGCCACCACGGCTAACATACTTGAGTTTTTCACCCTTGAGTTTCAGCTCGGTGTCATCTGGGATTTTCTCTCCTGGTTTATCAAAACGTTCTCCATTCAGAACTGCTACGACTAGACCAGCCATGACACCGCGCTTGGCCTGTTCTCGCGTTTCAAACAAGCCCTGTTTATAAGCTAGTACATCCACTCTTTCCTTAGCCATTGATTCTCAAACTTTCTACTACTTTTACAATCGATTCTATCTCAAAAGCTACCTGCTGGGCAATTTCTTCTAATTTTGCATTAGCTTGATCCAAGGTTTGGTTACAAAAGGCAATAGCCTCTTCCAAGCCCAACAAAGCAGGATAGGTTGATTTTTCTGCCTGCAAATCCTTTTGTGGTGTCTTACCGATCTCCTCAAAACTAGCTGTCACATCCAGCACATCGTCTCGAACTTGAAAAGCAAGTCCAATCAATTCACCTACAGTTTTAAGTTTTGCCTGCATTTCAGGTGCCAATTCGGCTATAATAGCAGCTGCTTGGAAGGGATAAGCTAATAGTTTTCCAGTCTTATTAGCATGAATAGTCTGGAGTTCTTCCAAAGACAAATGCTGATGTTCACCCTCCATATCCAAAACCTGTCCTGCAACCATGCCCAGACTACCTGAAGCAAGAGATAGGTTGGCAATCAAGTCCACCTTGATCTGACTTGGCAAATCTGCCTGCGCTATCAAAGCATAAGGATCTAGGAATAAAGCATCTCCAGCCAAAATGGCCATAGCTTCACCGAATTTCTTATGGTTGGTCAAACGCCCTCGACGATAATCATCATCATCCATAGCTGGAAGATCATCATGAATCAAGCTCCCGGTATGAATCATTTCCAAGGCAGCAGCCACCTGCGCGTGAGCAGGTTTAATAGCGACCTGCAAGGCTTCCAAAACTTCTAACAAGAGAAAAGGCCGAATACGCTTGCCACCAGCATGAATGGAATAGAGAACAGACTCTCGCAAACTAGAGGAAAACTGCTGGTCTCCATAAAAATCTTCCAAGGCTGACTCGACAAGAGCTAATTTTTCTTGCTTTTTCATTCAAAATCACTTTCTGTTCCGTCTTCTTGCATAACCTTGACCAAGGTCTTTTCAGCCTTGTCCAGCGTCGCTTGGAGCTCTTTTGACAAGACCATGCCCTTTTGAAAGGCTGCAATCGCATCTTCCAAAGCAATTTCACCATTTTCCAAACTTTGGACAATAGTCTCCAGTTCTGCAAGATTTTCCTCAAATTTCTTTTGTTTTGACATCTTTAACCTCTAATTCTACTTGACCATCTCGCATCAAAAGCGTCACTTGGTCTTTTTTCTTCAAACTCTCAACCGAATCTACAACGGACTCTTCTTTTTTGACAATAGCATAACCACGCGCCACGATTCGGCTAGTATCCAACATCAACAAGGCTTCCGAAAGTCGCTTCACTTCAGCAACCTTGGCATCATAAACCAGCGCCATTTGGCTACGGAGGAGCTTGTCCAACTGACCTAGACGGTCTTGAGAGCGTTGAATTTTGGTAACAGGTGATAATTGAACCAGTCGATGTGTCCTTGCTTGAACGACTTGTTTGTTATCAGAAATCCGTGTTCGCAAACTTTGTTTTAAGCGTAGTTGCAGTTGATCCAAGCGTTGCATATAACCGTCATACAAGCGCTCTGGCTGTCTAAAGATAACAGACTGACTGCATTTTTTTAAAGCTTCTTGTTTCTTCGATAGGACATTTCGGACTGCTGTTGCCATCCGCTTTTCCTGATTTTGCAAATGAGCTAATACATCCAACTTGGTCACAGGTGTTGCCAGTTCAGCTGCAGCCGTTGGTGTTGCAGCTCGTCGATCTGCAACAAAATCTGCCAAGGTCACATCCGTCTCATGTCCCACACTAGAAATAACTGGCAAACGAGACTCAAAAATAGCTCGTACCACAATTTCCTCGTTAAAAGCCCAGAGATCCTCTATGGAACCTCCGCCACGACCAATAATCAGCAAGTCCAAATCGTCCCGTTGATTAGCTCGCACAATATTTCGAGCAATTTCCTCCGCAGCCCCTTCACCTTGAACCTTGGTCGGATAGAGAAGAATATCGACACCTGGAAAGCGCCTGCTGACGGTCGTGATAATATCTCGAATAACGGCTCCACTGCGACTGGTTACTACACCAATTCTCTTAGAAAATTGGGGCAGAGGTTGCTTGAACCTCTCTTGAAACAGGCCTTCTTCTGCCAATTTTTTCTTGAGTTGTTCAAACTGAATCGCAAGCGCCCCAACCCCATCAGGCTCTGCCTTTTCAATGATAATGGAGTAGCTTCCACTTGGCTCATAGACCTGCACACGCCCAATCACATTGATCTTCATCCCTTCTTCCAGGTCGAAACCTAATTTCTGATAAATTCCAGACCAGATGGTCGCTTGAATAACTGCATGGTCATCTTTTAGGGAGAAATATTGGTGAGTAGGTCGTTTACGAAAATTGGAAACTTGACCAGTTAAATAGACCCGTTCCAAGTAAGGGTCTTTATCGAATTTCATTTTCAGATACTTGGTCAAAGTTGTTACCGATAAATACTTTTCCATCTCCACCTACTATTCATTTTCTTGCTCTTTCATGGGTATTATTATACCAAAAATATGCCTAAAAATCTCCATTTATGTACCATTATGAGGGAAAAATAAAAAAGGAGGCAAAGCCTCCACATCTGATTATTTGCTGTTTCGAGCTTCTTCCAAAATCTTTTCAATCTTGGTTGTCAACAGGTCAATAGCCACGGTATTGCTGACCCCTTCAGGAATGACGATATCAGCATAACGCTTGGTTGGTTCGATAAACTGATGATACATAGGTTTAACCACACCTAAGTACTGGTCAATGACGCTATCAAGGCTACGGCCACGCTCTTCCATATCACGCTTGATCCGACGAATAATGCGCACATCATCATCTGTATCCACAAAAATCTTAATATCCATCAAATCGCGCAGGCGCTTATCCTCCAAGACCAAAATCCCCTCAACGATAAAGACATCTTGAGGTTCTTGACGATAGGTCTTGCTACTTCGTGTATGCTCTGTATAGTCGTAAGTCGGAATGTCCACCGGACGCCCTGCCAACAATTCCTTAATCTGCTCGATCATCAAGTCTGTATCAAAGGCAAAAGGATGGTCGTAGTTGGTTTTGACACGCTCTTCAAAGGTCAAATGAGACTGATCCTTGTAGTATGAATCATGCTCAATCATGGAAATCTTTTCATCAGGAAAATGCGATAAAATGGCTCTTGAAACACTGGTCTTACCACCACCAGAACCACCTGTCACTCCGATAATGATTGGTCTATTTTGCATGCTATCCTCCGTTTTTTTATCCGTCGTCTATTCTATCATAATTTTTGCAAAATTTATAGTCTGGTTTGAATAGTCTAGGGGAAACAACACTCCCTACACCCCAGTTAGATCAGCTAAAAACCTTCCTTGGCTTGTATAAATTGTCTCGCTTTTCTAGAATAGCTAGTAATTTATCATCTTCAAAGGCAGCTAATTCTTGTTCTGTTTGTTCGAGCTCTATAAAACGACCAAAGCGTACTTCTGTAGCCTCTTCTTGAGTTAGGAAAACTTTGACAAGGTCGCCTGTCCCAATCTCTAAAGGATGGAGAAAGTCCAGTTGACCAGCCTCTACTTTTTCAGCAATTTCTTCCAAGGTAAGAGCATCTTCTAGCTGTAAACCAGCTGCACTAGTTCGAGTCAGATGAGACATATGGGCCGCATAGCCAAGTTTTTCTCCCAAGTCAACCGATAAGGTACGAATATAGGTTCCCTTGCTACATTTTACACGAAAAGTGAATCGTGCGAGGTGATCCTCATAAGAAATCGGACTTGTTCGTTCAAATTGATAAATAGTCACCTGACGTTCTGGGCGCTCTACTTCCTGTCCAGCACGCGCATACTCATAGAGCTTGCGACCATTGACCTTAACAGCAGAATACATAGGCGGAATCTGGGTAATAGGCCCAGTCAAGCTCGTAATTACTTCATCAACAAGCTTTTCATCCAAGGGCGATAAAACAGGTGTCTCTGCGACCACTTCCCCACTGGCATCCTCAGTCGTCGTGGAATAGCCCAGAGTGATTTCCCCCTCATAGACCTTGCCCTCATCCTGCATAAACTCGACCATGCGGGTCGCCTTGCCAACTGCAATGGGTAAAACACCCACCACATCCGGATCCAAGGTCCCACCATGACCGATTTTCTTAGTTCCCAAAATTTTACGCAGTTTAAAAACCGCATCATGCGAGGTCATCCCCGCTTCTTTTTTTAAGTTGATAATACCGTTCATTTTTGCTTTCTAATTCCCTTTTCACTTTACATCAACATATTCTATCTTAGACAGATTTTAAAACTATATCAGCTTATTTTTCTAAATACTTCCTAGCTTCCTGAACATAAAAGAGCTCTGGATTTTCATGGACGATACTTTCAAACAAACTACGGGCACGAGCTTCATCTCCTTTTAATTGGGCATTGAGAGCGCCGTAATAAGAAAACATGATTCGAGCTAGCTTACTTTCTGGCTCAGTAATGTTAAAGTAGTCGTTCACTTCTTTATTGAACACAATATCTTTTATGGCTTGGGCTTGAGCAACAAGTGTAGCTTTGCCTCCTTTAAAATCTGGCGCCTTGGACAATTGTTCCTCAAAGAAAGCAATATCTTGCACATCTTGGAGATGAATGGAAACTGTTAATAGTTCAAAGCTTGATATTAAAAACGCAGGGGTTCTGAATCTCTTCCAAATTTTTTTCAAATCATATTTGGACATATTTTCCTTGGCAGCTTGAAAATCTCCTTTTAAATAAGCCACTCGACCTTGGATAATTTGGTAATTCTCACGATATGTTGCCCTAAAGGGCTTAATAGATTTTTCTGATTGAACTCTTAACATGTCTTCATATAGCTTAAGATCAATAGAATCGTGTAACACTAGAACAATAACTTTTCTAGATACAAATCTTAAATAAAATACAAAGACGAGAACTAAAAAGTCAATAACTAATAATATGAGTCCCAATATTTCCAAATTGCTTTGAAATATTAAAAATACTGCCATCACATAAATATCCAAGACTAAAAATAAGCAAATTAGAATAACCCTATCAAGTTGTAAAAGAGTGTTTTCTGTCGCCCTACTTACTATTTTTTTTACTAATTTCATATATTACTCTCATTTCACTGATTCTAAATATTTTTTCGCTTCCTGAACATAAAAGAGTTCTGGATTTTCATGGGCAATGCTTTCAAACAAACTTCGGGCACGAGCCTCATCTCCTTTTAGCTGAGCATTGAGAGCTCCGTAATAAGAGAACATGATTCGAGCTAATTTATTTTCTGGTTCGGTGGTGTCGAAGTAGCCTGTAACTTCTCCATTGAGTATTTTTGATACTGGTTCAATTAAATCCAACATTCTATTTTTATCAATTCTTTTAATTTTTTCCCAATCATAAGAAACTAAAAGTTTAGAAATTTCATCCGTCTCCCTTAAATGAAGGTATGATAATGATTCTATAAATACGATGTTTAGTTCATAAATACGTTTCACATTCAATTTAGAACTTTTAACTCTTATTCGTTCAGCATATTGGATTGCCTCACTAAAATTCCCTTGATAGAAAGCACACCTAGCTAAACCCAGATTTAAGGCATTTAAATTCCCTGTTTTATTATCAGGCCGCCTTTCATAAGTTTCAGTTAAAAGAGAAATATATTTTATAAAATTCACTTGCTCGTATAAAATAACTTCTGCAACGTGATTTACTAAAAAATGAGTTATTACAACGATAATAGTCAGTAATGTTAGAAATATGAGCAATAATGTAGTAACGACGGTTGATTTTACGAATAATAAACTAATTGCTGTTGCTATAATTATCCAACGTAGATAAAATAAAATAAAAACCTCCAGTATGCTGCAGATTCGAACTGATGACCAATTCGAGATATTCTTAGAAATATTATCTAACATAAAAAACTCCTATAAAAAATTACAAACTAATTTATATAAACAAACTAGCTAAATGAGCTAGCAAAGTAGCTCCAGCTTTTAAGAAAAATTAATTCAATTTTATCAGCTGACCATGTTCTAATAATTTCTATAGTTCTTTTCATATAACACTCCTGTTTTTAAGATAATCTCACTCCCCCTTCAGTGCTTCAAACTTCGCTTTCATGGTTGGATTTTTACGTGTCAATTTCTTGACAGAGACATCTTCCAGCTTATTATTAGCCAGACGGAGTTGGTTTTCAGATGTTGTTAGGAACTTTTTAACCTCTTCCATGCGTTTGATCGCCTTGTCGATTTCATCGATTGCTTTGCCAAAGTTGGTCGAAGCAGAGTTATAGTTCTTGGCAAAGGCTAGCTTAAAGGCATCCAAGTCTTCTTCAAAGTGCGTAATATCAATATTTTGCTCACGAACCAAGGCCAGCTCTTGCTTGTATTTTAGGGAATTAAGCGCCGCATTTCGCAAGAGCCCAATCAACTGGATAAAGAATTGAGGGCGAACCACATACATCTTTTCATACTCGTGGCTAACGTCAACAATCCCCGTGTTAAAGTAGTCATTATCAGCCTCAAGCATGGTCACCAAAACGGCATACTCACAGTTCTTCTCCCGACGGTCCCTGTCCAATTCCTTGTAGAAGTCCGCATTCTTATGCTTCTTCTCTGTTCCATCTGCTTCGTTTTTCATCTCAAACATGATAGAAATGATTTCGACTCCATTTTCATCACACTCGCGGAAGATAAAGTCGCCTTTGGAACCACGCGCAGAGACCTTATTATCCTTCTCAAAGTAAGCATTTGGAAAGGCAAAACTGCGGACCTTGTTAAACTCACTCTCCGCATAGTGTTCCAAACTTTCCCCGATAGCTTTTGTAGATTGTTGAGCTTTGAAATTCTTATAAAATTCGACTTGTTCACTGGCTGCCTTGAGCTGGGCTTCGTAGTTTTGCTTAACAGAAGCCAAAGATAACTCATTTTCCTTTTCTTGCAAAAGTAGCTGATTTTTAACCTGATCTCGTTCTTTTTCTAGGTCAGAAAGGGTCTTTTGCAGTTGGTTTTCATGCTCTAAACGCAAGGTAGCCAATTGGTTTTCCAAGGCCTGTACTTCCTTGTCCTTAGCCAATAAAGCCTGATGACTTGTCTGTTCAACTTCTTTCTTAGCCAATTCTTTTTCTGTATCAAAGTTTTGGATTTGACTCTGTAATTGCGCAATTTCTTGGTTTTTTTGAGCCAGTTTAGTCTGTTGCTCATTCATGGCCTTTTGCTCAGCCAAGGCCAGTTCCTGCTTCATCCGATCATGTAGTTCCTTATCAAACTCTGCCGTTCTCACTTGAGACAGAAGTTCAGCATACTGACTTTCATTTACTGTAAAGACTTCCCCACAGTTGGGGCATTTGATTTCGTTCATAACTTTCCTCTTTCTAGACTTCTTTAACCATTATATCATGCCTGAAGGAAAATCAAAAACAGCGAGTCGAAACCCACTGTTTATCTTCTTTTTCTTTAAATTTTTTCCAAGGCCAAGCGCAAATCTTCGATCAAATCATCTACATTTTCAAGTCCGATTGACAAGCGGATTTGGTTTGGTGTGACGCCAGCTGCTTCCAGGTCTTTTTCTGACAATTGACCATGAGTTGTTGTAGCTGGATGGACAACAAGAGATTTAGCATCTGCTACGTTTGCAAGGTCAGAGAAGATTTCCAAACTATCAATTACCTTGCGAGCTTCTGCCTCCCCACCTTTGACATGGAAGGTAAAGATTGAACCCACACCTTTTGGCAAGTATTTTTCAGCCAAGGCATGATAAGGACTATCAGCCAATTTTGGATAGTTGACTTTTTCTACCTTAGGATGGTTGACAAGGAAATCAACAATTTTCTCAGCATTTTGTACATGACGTTCCACACGAAGTGAAAGGGTTTCAAGTCCTTGAAGCAAGAGGAAGGCATTAAATGGCGACAAGGCTGCACCTGTATCACGAAGCAATTGGACACGGACAGCGATAATAAAGGCTGCTGCACCCACATCACGAGTATAGCTCAAATTGTGGTAGCTTGGGTCTTCCTCAACAAATTGAGGGAATTTCCCTGAAGCTGCCCAGTCAAAACGACCACTATCAACGATCACTCCACCAATAGTTGTACCATGTCCACCGATAAACTTAGTCGCAGAGTGAATGGAAATATCTACACCGTGAGAAAAGACATTAATCAAATAAGGTGTAGCAAAAGTATTGTCAGAAACAAGTGGAATCTGGTGTCTATGCGCAATCTCAGCCAATTTTTCCAAATCTGGAATGTTAATCAAGGGATTCCCCAAGGTTTCAATCAGAACAAGCTTGGTATTGTCATTGATAGCTGCTTCCACTTCTTCCAAATTATCCACATCGACAAAGGTTGTTGTGATACCATAACGAGGAAGGGTTTCTTTCAAAAGATTGAAGGTTCCACCGTAAATAGTTGATGCTGCTACAACATGGTCACCTGCATGAGCAAGAGCCAAAATCGAATAAGTCACTGCGGCCATACCTGATGCTGTTGCAAGAGCTCCAACACCACCTTCAAGGGCGGCAATTCTTTCTTCAAAGGCAGCTGTTGTAGGGTTGGTGATACGAGTATAAATGTTCCCTGGTTTTCTCAAGGCAAACAGATCGGCACCTTCCTGCGTGTCATCAAAAACAAAGGATGTTGTTTGATAAATCGGCACTGCACGAGACTTAGTTGCTGGATCAACTACTTGACCAGCATGCAATTGTAAGGTTTCAAATTTAAAATCACGAGTCATAAAACGACCTCCAAATAGTTTGATTAAGGATATTGTAGCACCTTAAGGTATAGTTTACAAATATCAGTTTTCTGTATTTTGATATAAGAAATAGCTATTACCTTATTTTAAAAATGAAAAAAGTACGACTCAATCGTGCTCATTTTCTTAATCTACATAAGTATCTTCGTTTTTATTGAGGAAGGCATATGGAAGACCCATCAAGAGACCTCCTCCGATAAAGTTTCCGATGAAGGTTACACCCCAGTGGCGAAGCATATTTCCAATACCGAAGTTGGCAATTGAGTCAGCAGCAACACTGAATTTCACAATCGCGAAAGAAGCAAAGTTCGCAGCGATGTGCTCGTTTGTTAAGAATACAAACATGTAAATTGCTGATAAAACGAGCCAAAGTTTGGCACCACCATCTTTGACCAAAACAAATGAAAGAATCGCAATATTTACGAAAATATTGGCTAAAATACCTTCAAGTAAGACTAGCTCATTGGAACGGCCTAACTTCATCTCTACAACCCCAGAGATGAAACTATCATGAGTCAGATTTGCATAGGCTGCCGAATGAGCAAATCCCCAACCTGCTATCAAAGCCCCGATAAGGTTGAACAAGGTACAGTAAAGTAAAATCTCAGCTGTTTTTCTCCAAGAGATTTTTTTCAAGAAACTACCGGCTGTCAAGAACATCATGTTTGATGTTACCAACTCAGCATTCAAGAAAACAATGTAGGCCAAGCCCCAAGCAAAGACAAAGGGGAAAAGAAAACGTCCACTACCTGGCGCAATTTTATTAATCAAGTCAGCCCCAACTGCACCAGCAGCAGTACTGAAGGTTAAAAATGCACCTGCGAACATAGAACGAATCGCATACTTAAATTTGCTTTGACTATAAAGACTTTCCTTCTTCTTGCAAGCAAATTCAATCTTTGAGATAAATTCTGAAGAAACCATAATAAACTCCTAAAATTTTTTACCTGATAATTATATCACAAACTTTAGAATTAAGGAAACGTTTTCTGTATTTCATAACAGTTTATTTTGAAACGCAATCTATAAAAAATCAGTAAAACCTAAGATTTTACTGATTTTATCTTTAATAGCGTTGTTTATATGGTTGATTGAAAGCTGTTAGAATTTCTTCAGGGGTTTGTGAATAGTCTTTTGTATCTTTCAAATCACCTTTTACGATAATACGCTCTGTCGCATCATAGTCTACACAGGTTACAAGCGTGATTTCATCAACACCACTACGGTCATCAATCTCATCGACGCGATCTGGAGTCACATGCTTCACTTCACGGATTTCATAGGTATAAACTTTATCCTTATCAGTTAGATAAATTTTCATCCCATTTTTAGCACGTGACAGTGGAGAAAAAAGCATTTGACTGGCATTTTCCGCCGTGAAGATGTGATGGCTCGCAAGTGAATAGTTTCCTTTCCCCATCACTTGGTCACGCTTCATTGTACCAGCTCCATAGAAGAGATTGACATTATCGAGCCCCTTAAAAATAGGCAAGTTAATTTCTACCTCAGGAACAGCAATTCCACCGATAACAGGCAATTTTTGCGAATCCCATTGTGAGGATAAGACAGCTTCTGACGAGATAGCTTTTACTGAATCAAAGTCAAAATTTCCTTCTGTATCTTGATTTTCTTCCAATTTTTCTTTTGATACCTGGCTGACTTGGTATTTATTAGTATTCCAAACCATGAACATATCACGAATTTTTGAATTGAAAATCAAAGCAAGTGACAAGAGAATTAAAAATCCTGCCAGGATATTGATTAGTAAATTTTTACGGTTTGTTTTCTTTTTGTTCTTTTTATGAGACATTATGCTTCACCTTCTGTTTCGTTTTCTGCCCCAACTTCTTCTTTTTCTGCCGCTGTAACCGTAGTAAAGGTTACAATTTTAGCATCTTGGTCCAGGCGCATCACTTTAACTCCCATAGTTGAGCGACCTGTTTGTGAAATATTGGCAACGTTGGTTCGAATCATGACACCTGTATCAGTGATAATCATCAAATCCTCATCGCTTTTTACTGTCATAAGACCAGCAAGGGAACCATTCTTTTCAGTAATTTTAGCAGTTTGCATCCCTTTACCACCACGACCTTTTGTTGGATATTCAGTCGCAACGGTGCGCTTACCATATCCTTTTTCAGTGATGATAAGAACCTCGTCCTGGTCTGTAATCACACTAGCACCAACAACTGTGTCCCCATCACGGAGATTAACACCTTTCACCCCCGTAGCGATACGACTCATTCCACGAACGGCTGATTGATTAAAGCGAACTGCATAACCAAACTTGGTACCAATGATAATGTCCGTATCTTCTTCCGTCAACAAGACATTAATCAGTTCATCTTCATCTTTAAGGTTCAGTGCTTTAAGTCCATTTTGACGAATGTTAGCAAATTCCTTAACGCTGGTTCTCTTCACAATACCATGACGAGTTGTGAAGAAGAGATAAGCGTCATCACTGCGTTCAGAATCAACATTGATGATGGTTTGAATACTTTCGCCTTCATCCAATTTCAAAAGATTGACAATCGGCAAGCCCTTAGCAGTACGGCCATACTCAGGAATTTCATAGCCTTTCAGGCGATAGACGCGTCCTTTATTTGTAAAGAAGAGTAGGTGATCATGGGTGCTAGTTGACACTAACTCACGAACAAAATCGTCATCCTTAACTCCCGTACCTTGAACACCACGACCACCACGTTTTTGAGCGGTAAATTCGTCTTGGTCCAGACGTTTGATGTAGCCCTTGTTAGAAAGCGTAATTAAGACATCTGATTCCTCAATCAAGTCCTCATCTTCAAGGCTTAAGACTTCACCGACCATTAATTCAGTACGACGTTGGTCGCCAAACTTACGCTTAACTTCGTCTAATTCATCTTTAATGATTTGAGAAACACGTTCGGGCTTAGCAAGAATATCTGCTAAATCTGCAATCAGAGCCAAGAGGTCATCATACTCAGACTGAATCTTATCGCGTTCCAAACCTGTCAAACGACGAAGACGCATATCAAGAATGGCTTGACTTTGACGTTCAGAAAGCTTAAACTTACTCATCAACTCAGCTTGTGCTTCCGCATCCGTTTCACTAGCACGGATGATGCGAATCACTTCGTCGATATGGTCTAGCGCAATCAAGAGACCTTCTAAAATATGAGCACGCGCTTCTGCTTTTTCCTTATCAAAACGAGTACGACGAACAACCACTTCTTTTTGGTGCTCAATATAAGCATCCAAAATCTGACGAAGAGACAAAATCTTCGGTACGCCATTTTGGATAGCAAGCATATTGAAACCAAAGTTGGTTTGCATCTGGGTCATCTTGAAAAGGTTATTAAGAATAACATTGGCTGAGGCATCGCGCTTGACTTCGATAACAAAGCGAACACCTTCACGGTTTGACTCATCACGTACTGCTGTGATGCCCTCAATGCGTTTTTCCTGAACCAAACGAACAATATGCTCATGCACCTTTGTTTTATTGACCATATAAGGAAATTCTGTTACAACAATACGCTCACGGCCAGTCTTAGTTTCCTCAATTTCAGTACGAGAACGAAGGACAATAGAACCTTTACCTGTTTCGTAGGCCTTATGGATACCTGATTTCCCCATGACAAGAGCACCAGTTGGAAAATCTGGCCCAGGCAGGACTTCCATCAAGTCCTTAGTGGTCACTTCAGGATTGTCCATGACCAACTTCACTGCATCAATGGTTTCACCAAGGTTATGAGGTGGAATATTGGTTGCCATCCCAACAGCAATACCAGTTGCTCCATTAACCAAAAGATTAGGAAAGCGCGCTGGCAAGACCAAGGGTTCACGTTCATTGGCATCATAGTTATCAACGAAGTCAACTGTATTTTTGTTAATATCACGAAGCATCTCCAGAGCAATCTTGCTCATACGTGCCTCAGTGTAACGCTGGGCGGCAGCACCATCACCATCCATGGAACCAAAGTTCCCATGACCATCTACAAGCATGTAACGATAGCTCCACCATTGAGCCATACGGACCATGGCTTCATAGATAGAGGAATCCCCGTGTGGGTGATATTTACCCATGACATCCCCTGTAATACGAGCAGATTTTTTATGAGGTTTGTCTGGAGTAACACCCAGTTCATTCATTCCGTAGAGAATCCGACGGTGGACGGGTTTCAAGCCATCTCGAACATCAGGAAGAGCCCGCGCTACGATAACACTCATAGCGTAGTCAATAAAGCTCGTCTTCATCTCCTTTGTCAGATTGACATTCACTAAATTTCTATCCTGCATTAATAAATGCCTCATTTCACTATTAGTAATTAACTATATTATACCATAATGTCCGCTATATTTCAGGTATCTAAAACCACTAAAACGTTTACATCAAGAACTGAAATGTATATCCGTGACAAAGCTTTTTAAAAGTGATAAAATTGAAATAACTGGGGAAATCCCTGAATAAAATTAAGGAGATGTTTAGAATAATGACTTCAACTAAACAACACAAAAAAGTTATCCTTGTCGGTGATGGTGCTGTAGGTTCTTCTTACGCTTTTGCACTTGTTAACCAAGGAATTGCACAAGAGCTTGGAATTATCGAAATTCCACAATTGCATGAAAAAGCTGTTGGTGACGCGCTTGACCTTAGTCACGCCCTTGCCTTCACTTCACCTAAAAAAATCTATGCAGCTCAATACTCTGACTGTGCAGACGCTGACCTTGTTGTAATCACTGCAGGTGCGCCTCAAAAACCAGGTGAAACTCGTCTTGACCTTGTAGGTAAAAACCTTGCTATCAACAAATCAATTGTAACTCAAGTTGTTGAATCAGGTTTCAAAGGTATCTTCCTTGTTGCTGCTAACCCAGTTGACGTCTTGACTTACTCAACTTGGAAATTCTCTGGATTCCCTAAAGAACGCGTTATCGGTTCAGGTACTTCACTTGACTCAGCTCGTTTCCGTCAAGCACTTGCTGAAAAATTGGATGTTGATGCTCGTTCAGTCCACGCCTACATTATGGGTGAACACGGTGACTCTGAGTTCGCTGTTTGGTCACACGCTAACATCGCTGGTGTAAACCTTGAAGAATTCCTTAAAGACACTCAAAATGTTCAAGAAGCTGAATTGATTGAATTGTTCGAAGGTGTTCGTGATGCAGCTTACACAATCATCAACAAAAAAGGTGCAACATACTACGGTATCGCAGTAGCCCTTGCTCGTATTACTAAAGCAATCCTTGACGATGAAAACGCAGTACTTCCACTTTCAGTATTCCAAGAAGGTCAATACGGAGTTAAAAACGTCTTTATCGGTCAACCAGCTGTTGTAGGTGCACATGGTATTGTTCGTCCAGTAAATATCCCATTGAACGACGCAGAAACTCAAAAAATGCAAGCATCTGCTAAAGAATTGCAAGCTATCATTGACGAAGCGTGGAAAAACCCAGAATTCCAAGCTGCTTCTAAAAACTAATTTAGATAGTAATAACTCCTTGACTCATCAGGGAGTTATTTTTTATCTGTATTTGAACTAAACATTTTATGAAGTTTACGTAAAAAACAACATAACTTTAAAAGCTATCGTGTCACAGTTTGGACATAAATCCGAAAACTACCAATTAGATCTATCCTCACGTTACAAAAAGTCTGTAGCAAGCAGTATTTGACGCACTTGATACCGTCGCATTAAATCGAAAGTAAAAAGTTTTGCCCCATTTGTGCTCCATAGACAAAAAAAGAGCCCATCATACAGGCTAGAAAGCTTGATATGATAGGCTTTTTAATGTTAGATTAACGTACTGTACGGATACGCATTGTGTTTGTACGAACAGCTTCTCCAACTGGTACACCAGCTACGATAACGATATCGTCACCAGATTGTACAAGTCCTGCTTCAACTGCTTTACGTTCAGCAATTTCGAACATATCATCAGTTGAAGATGGAGCATCTGTCAACATTGGGATAACACCCCAGTTCAACATCAATCCACGTTCTGTCAATTCGTCGAATGTCAATGCCAAGATGTCAGCATTTGGACGGTATTTAGAGATCAAACGTGCAGTGTGACCTGTCTTAGTAAGAGTTACAACCAATTTAATGTCCATTGAGTTAGTAGCATCTTTAACAGCTGAAGCCATTACTTCTGTCTTAGAGTTACGTTCAAATGAATCTGAGTTCAAGCGACCGTATTCGTTAAGAAGAGTTTGAGCGTTCTTGTCGATTGTAGCCATTGTAGTTACTGACTCAAGTGGGTATTTACCGTTTGCAGACTCACCTGAAAGCATTGTTGCGTCTGTACCATCGATAACAGCGTTAAATACGTCTGATACTTCTGAACGAGTTGCACGTGGTTTTTCAGTCATTGTTTCAAGCATGTTTGTTGCAGTGATAACAACTTTACCTGCAGCATTGACTTTCTTGATAATCATTTTTTGGTAAACTGGAACCATCTCGAATGGTACTTCGATACCCATGTCACCACGAGCGATCATGATACCATCAGCAGCTTCGATGATTTCATCCAAGTTATCGATACCTTGTTGGTTTTCGATTTTAGCGAACAATTGAACATGTCCATTTCCAGTTTCTTCACAGATTGCACGAACTTCGTTAACGTCTTTAGCAGTACGTACGAATGAAATCGCGATGAAGTTGATACCTTGTTCAAGACCGAAACGGATATCGTCGTTATCACGTTCAGCAAGTGCTGGGAAAGGAATTTTAGTGTTAGGGATGTTTACACCTTTTTGTTTAGCAATAACACCGTCATTTTCCACTTCAACTTCAAATTCACGAGTTGCATCATCTTTAGCAACAACGAGAAGACCAAGTTTACCATCGTCAATCAAAACTTGACGACCAACTTCAACATCATCATAGATATCAAGAGCACCAGCAACGTTCAATGCGATTACATCACGAGTTGATTTGATTCCTTGTTTAGTAGCAACACGGATTTTCTCACCAGTTGTGTAAGAGTACTCTTTTGCATCTCCTTCAAACAATTCAGTACGGATTTCTGGTCCTTTTGTATCAAGAAGGAAACCAACTTTTTTACCTGCAAGTTTTTCAGCAAGTTTAACAGTTGCCATACGGTCACCTTGTTCTTGGTGGTCACCGTGTGAGAAGTTGAAACGGAATGTGTTAGCACCAGCTTCAATCAATTTAGCAATGTTTTTAGCTGAAGCTTCAACATCAAGTTTTTCGCCCCAGTATCCGTCATCACCGAATTTTTTACCACCACGGATTTCTACCGCAGGTCCCAAAGTTGCAACGATTTTTACACGTTTGTTCATGATTTTTGTGACTCCTTTATATATATGACCTTTTTGGTCTTATTAACTAAATTATAAATTATGACAAGCTCTTATTCAAGCTAGATAGCTCAAGGTCAGCCTTGTGTGGGTTGTTAACCACAATCTTACCATCTGCAGTAAGGCTAAACAATGCTCCTTCTTCTGCAGTTCCAAGAATTGGGTTTTCAACCATTTTCTCGTTACGGATACCAACCGCAACACCACCTATACCTTCTTTAAGAAGTTTAACAGCATGTGCACCCATACGTGATGCCAAAACACGGTCACGCGCAGTTGGAGAACCACCACGTTGAATATGTCCAAGTTCTGTCACACGAAGGTCGCTTGTATCCCCAGCTTCTTTTAGTTTTTGACCAAATTCAGCTGCAGACATCACTCCTTCTGCCAAGACGATGATGTTGTGTTTTTTACCACACTCATAACCACATTTTATGCTTTCTACGATATCTTCAATCTTGAAGCCTTCTTCAGGAATGATGATTTCATCAGCACCAGTTGCGATACCTGCCCAAAGAGCGATATCACCTGCGTTACGTCCCATAACTTCGATAACAAAAGTACGACGGTGACTTGATGACGTATCACGAATCTTATCGATAGCGTCCATAGCAGTCGTAACCGCTGTGTCAAAACCGATTGTGAAGTCAGTACCAACGATATCGTTATCGATTGTACCTGGAAGACCGATAGCTGGGAAGCCATGTTCAGTCAAACGCATAGCACCGTGGTAAGATCCGTCACCACCGATAACAACTACACCTTCAATCCCGTGTTTTTTCAATTGCTCAATCCCTTTAAGTTGCCCTTCAAGTTGAGCGAACTCTGGGTAGCGAGCTGAGTGAAGGAAAGTACCACCACGAGAAATGATGTCTCCTACTGAAGCTGCATCTAGGGGATGAATTTCACCGGCAACCATACCAGCATATCCATCATAGATACCAAACACTTCCATTCCTTCTGAAATTGCTTGACGAACAACTGCGCGGATGGCAGCGTTCATACCAGGGGCGTCTCCACCACTAGTCAAAACAGCAATACGTTTCATATTGGTTATGCTCCTTTTTCTTTTAACATTCTTACTGATTATACCACATTTACGTTGAAAATTCTTCTATTTTCCGTAATTTTAGCGATAAATCGTTTTCATAACTATTCCATTCAATTTCGCTTCTAATTCATCAGATTTAGCTACAAAATGATGGGGAGAAACAATTGTTCTCTGTTCCTCTTCATACCTGATAATGACTGGGATTGGGCCTTTATACTGGTCTAAAATACGTGACATTTCTTGATCCGAATCATGATTTTTCACCTGAATCCAAAAGCGCTCAGCAACTGCTTCTCTTATTTCATGTGCAATCATTTGCAGACGACCGTCACGTGACTGGACTTTCCCTTTAATATAGTAGAAGGCTCCTTCTCTTACTTCCTGAGCAACCTGTCGATATAAATCTGAAAAGAGGGTAACATCCAATTTTTTCTTACTGTCATCCACCTGTAAGAAAGCCATATTTTCACCTTTTTTGGTACGAATTACTTTTATCTTCTGAACTTCAACCAAGATAATAGCATAGCTATTTTCTGACAAATTACTAATAGGAGTAATCGGATAAATAGCCTTACTTGCAATAGCTTGTAGAGGATGTTTGCTGACGCCTACTCCTAGGAGCTCTTGTTCCATGTAGAATTTTTCTTGCTCCGTCCAGTCCTCCGAATCTTGCCAACTATAGATAGTCTCTCCAAATAAGCTTCCTAATACTTTCACAAATTCAAATAGATTAACTAAATTATTGAATACTTTTTTACGATTTTTTTCAAATGAATCGAAAAGACCAACTTTTACCAAAGGTTCCAGCAAGGGAAGTTTCAAATAATTCTCAGGTAGTTTAGCTAAAAAATCTTCAATATTAGAATAAGGTCTATGTTCAATAATCCAAATAGCCAAATCCTTGCTGAGCCCCTTAATCGATTTCAAACCTAGATAGATAGACTTGTTCGCAATTTTATCGTGATAGGGAATAGTATTAATGGACAATGGGGCTACTTCAAAACCTGCTTCTAAGGCATCTGTTACATAATCACTGTTGGCAGAATTCAACATAATCTGATAAAAGATGGCTGGATAATGCGTTTTGAAATAGGCCAACTGGAAGGCCAAGGCTGAGTAGGCATAGGCGTGAGATCGGTTAAAACCATAACCTGCAAACTTCTCCATAACATCAAAAACCTGCTCTGCTTTTTCCACAGTATGACCAGCTTCTATGGAGCCTTGAATAAAGGAAGCCCTCATCTCATGCATGGCAGAGGCATCCTTTTTACCCATAGCTCGACGCAAAATATCGGCCTTCCCAAGACTAAATCCAGCAAATCGCTGAGCAACCTGCATAACCTGCTCCTGATAGAGCATAATGCCATAAGTTGGAGCCAAAATATCCTCCAGAGCTGGATCTAGAACAGTCACTTCTTCCTGCCCATGTTTTCTTGCCACAAAATTATTGATATAGTCACTAGCACCTGGTCGATTTAGGGAAGTAGTTGCTACGACATCTTCAAAACAGACAGGCTGAACACGCTTGAGCAGGCGAATAGCACCAGGTTGCTCAAATTGAAAGATACCTTTTGTATTACCAGACGCAAACAAAGCTAGGGTGTCGTTGTCTTCTAAATCGATTTCTTCAATTTTCAGATGAATCCCTTCTGTTTCAGCAAGCAACTCTTGCATTTTCTGGACAAAGGTAAGATTTCGCAGTCCCAGAAAATCCATCTTTAAAAGTCCGCTAGCTTCAACACCATGAGCATCGTACTGAGTCAATGGAATTTCATCTCCATGCTTTAGAGGAATGTAGTCAGTCAAATCTTGGTCACTGATTACAACACCAGCTGCATGGACAGAGGTTTGTCTTGGATAGCCCTCAATCTTGCAAGCAATTTCAAAGGCTTTTTGGTATTCTAACTTACTATTAATTTGCTGACGAAACTGGAGATTCCCCTCATAGGCCGACTTGAGATTATCACGAAAACTGATTTTCTTGGTAATTGCAGATAATTCATACTCTGGCACACCAAAACGTTTCAAGACGTCACGTAAAGCTTGCTTGGCCCCAAAGGTCGAAAAAGTAACGATTTGAGCCGCATGTTTACTACCATATTTATTACCAACATATCTGATAAAATCTGGACGATAAATATCTGGAATATCAATATCAATATCAGGCATGGTATAGCGTTCACGATTGAGGAAACGTTCAAAAATCAGATTTTTCTCTACTGGGTCAATCCCTGTAATGTCTAAAGCATAGGAAACCAAGCTACCAACTGCGGAACCTCGTCCCATTCCCATATAATAGCCATTCGAACGTCCAAAACGCAGCAAATCCCAGACGACCAAGAAATAATCATCAAAGCCCATATCATGAATAACAGCCAATTCTTGGTCTAGTCGTTCTTGATATTCTTTACTAGTCAACCCCTTCTGAGCAAGCCCAAGCTCAGCGCGTTCTCTCAACTCTTCTACTGCTGGTCTAGCTGGGTTAAAACGAGGCAATTTTAGACTAGTATCCAAGTCATAAGAAATACCTGAAATCAGCTTTTCTAAGTTTTCCAAGGCTTGAGGAAAACGTTCTTGGAATAGTTTCTCTAAAGAACTTGCTGATATAAAAACATCTTGTCTCGAACGCAAGGGAACTTCTCTGAGTGGTAGATTTTCTTTAATCGCTGTTAATACTTGAAGAACTTCTCTATCCTTACTTTCAAATGTATTGACCCGATACAATGGCAAAATAGGATGGTGAAATTCGCTGGCCAGTGTTTCTGGGTAAACCCCTATATAGTAATCACAGCCTAGATTTAACAACTCAAGCTCTTCAAAATAAGGCACAATTACCGCAATATCCTCTAGATACTGAGATAGAACTGACCAACTTTTCTCCCCCTGCATCTTGGCTGTTGAAAGCTTCATCAACTGCTGATAGCCCACACTAGATAAAGCTAAAAAGCGCAGATTCACATCCTTATCATATACAAGCACATTCATTTCAAGCCCTAACAAAGGATGAATGCCGTATTTTTTTGTAACCTCTAGAAAGTCGAAAGCCCCATAAAGATTGTCAATATCCATCATAGCCAGATGAGTGTAGCCATAGTCTTTTGCTACTCTCACATACTTGTCGATTGAAATGACACTCTCCATAAAACTATAGACTGTTTTTGTATCTAGTTGTGCGATCAATTTACACTTCTCCTCTATCGTTCTCACTATATTATACCATTTTCAAAAAGAGAAAGAAAAGAACCTGAGATAGTAAATCTCAAGTTCTTTCTGTATTTGATTGCAAGTCAGCATTTAATATAGAGCAAAATGATTATTCTTCATCTTCTCTTTTCTTACGAGCAATCAATCCAAATCCACTTAGGGCTCCTAGAAGTCCGAGTGCTGCAAGGCTAGCGTGATCTTCTGTACCTGTATTTGGAAGTTCACGTTGACCATCCATGTATTGAGGTGTAGAAGGCGCTGCTGGTTGAGCTGGAGTTGCTGGAGTACCATTATTATTTCCGTTGTTATCTCCATTATCTGCAGGTGTTACAGGTTGTGGAGTTTCTGGTTCTGGTTTTGGCTCAGGTTTTGGTTCCGGCTTAGGCTCTGGTTTAGGAGTTGGAGCTGGAGTTGGACCTGGGTATGGAGTTGGATTTGGTGTAGGATCCTTAGGAATGTAGTTGATTGGTGTATCTTGCGTTGGATCACCAGGTACGTCTGGTACTTCGTATCCTTTCGTTGGATCATTTGGATCAACTGGTTTCAATGGTTGACCTTCTGGGTCTACAGGGATAAATCCTGGTACATAAGGCACTTTAGGTTTATCTGTTCCTGGTTTAGTTGGATCTTTAGGATCGTTTGGATATGTGATTGGATTTGTTGGTGTTCCTGGGATATTTGGAATCCATGAACCTAACTTATCGTAAATCACTGTTTCATTGATATCCTTGATTGTATCAGGAGTTACTTGTACATCTTTAGTTGATGATTCTAGATCACCAGCTTTAGCGATGTATCCTTTCACAACTGGTACTGGGTAACCGTTGAAGATATTATCGTTACGATCTGTTGTCCATTCACCATATGTGATTTCACCAGTTACTAAGTTAACTTTCGCTTCACGTGTGAACTTGATTGTTTCAACACGAGTTTCAGAAACTTCGTTTCCATTGCGATCTACATACTTGATCGTACGTGTAGCTGATTTCTCAGTTACAAGATCTTTCACAGTATTTGGCCATACTGGGCTGTTTGGATCGTTAGGGAATACTGGTTTACCTGGTTCTGGTGTAGATGGTGTCACAGGTGTTCCATCTGGATTCTTCGGTAAGTTTGGATCAGTTGGATCTATTGGTTTACCTGGTGTAACTGGAATAATTCTTTCAGCTACTGTTACAGTGAAGATTTGCTCTACAGATTTATCTTTATCAAATACTCTATCTGTATCTTTAGATGGGAACTCGTTCTTAACGACTCTATAACCAGCTTTTTCAAGTTTTTCAATAGTCTTAGTTACTTCATCAACTTTAGACTTAGTGAAGTTAGCTCCTGAATCACCTTCATCAATTACTGGAGTTGATACTACTTTACCTTTTTCATCTACGAAGTTAGTGATAGCTTTTTGTTTATCAGTTACGTAAGTGATTGGCGTATCAGTTCCTGGATCTGTTGGTACTGGTGGTACTTCATATCCTTTAGTTGGATCGTTTGGATCTACTGGTGTTAATGGAACTAGTGGGTTATCCGGACTAATTGGTTTAGTTGGATCTTTTGGCACCACCGGTGTAGTTCCTGGGATATAAGGCACTTTAGGTTTATCAGTTCCAGGTTTAGTTGGATCTTTTGGATCGTTTGGATACGTAACCGGAGGAACTGGTGTAGAACCTTCTGGTACTTTTGGAATCCATGAACCAAGTTTAGTGTAGACAACTTCGATATTTTCATCTTTAGAGTCTGCAGTTAATCCTGTTGTAGCTGCTACTTCTTTTTGTTTGGCATCTTTCAGGATGTAGCCTTTAACTACTGGTGATTCAACTTTATCGAATGTTGTATCTCCATCTTTAGCTGTCCAGTTACCGTAAGTGATTTCACCTGTTACTGAATTGATCTTAGCTTCACGATTGAATGTAACTTTATCAGTTACTTTCTTAGCTACTTCCTCACCATTTTCATTAATGTATTTAATTGTACGGTTCACGTGGCGAGTTGTATCAATCTTCTTAATTAGATCTTCAGTCCATTTTGGTCCATCAGGGTTCTTAGGATCGATTGGATCACCTGGTTTTGGTTTATTAGGATCATTTGGATTTTCTGGATCTACTGGTTTGATTGGCTCAACGTGTGGTGTAACTGTAACTACGAAGCTTTGATCTACTTTCGTATCTTTATCGTAGTTCTTATCTGTAGCAGTTGTGAATCCGTCACTTACTAAGTCATATCCTAGAGCTTTCAATTCAGCAAGTTTAGCTACTGTACTGTAGTCGATTGGTTCTCCAGATTTACCTTCTAGGTTATCTGTGTGAAGTACTGTTCCAGTTCCTTCTACCACATAAGTTACTTTTGCTTTCTGAGTATCTTTCTCATAAGTGATTTCAGTATCTTCTGTTGGGGTTTCAGGTGTTGGTGGAACATATCCTTTACTTGGATCATTTGGATCTACTGGTTTCAGTGGATTTCCATTTGGATCTTTTGGAGTTGTTCCTGGAACGTGAGGAATCACTGTTGTTGGTGTTCCTGGTTTCGTTGGATCTGTTGGATCATTTGGATATTGAGGTTTATCAATATTTGGTTTGTCAAATCCTTCTGGTACTTTTGGTACATATTTACCTAGTGGTGTGTAAACAACATTTACTACAGAATCAGCTGCATCGTGAGCTACGTTCTCTACTTTTTCAGCTGCTTTAATATCCGCAACGTATCCGTCGATAACTGGTGATGTTACTTCAGCTAATGTTTGAGGTTCAGTCCAATCAGAAGTATAAGTGATTTCACCTGTTACTTTGTTTAAATCACCTTTACGAGAGTAACGAAGTTTTTGTTCTACAGTAGCTGCAGCTTCTTGACCACGTTTAGCTTCTTCTACTTTATCAGTATTAGCGTATCTGTAGTTGATTGTACGATTTACTTCATCTAGTAATCCTAGTTGTTCGTATGTACGTTGTTTTGGATCTCCAGGTACTTTGTCTCCTGGTTTTGGAGTTGTGTTTGGATTGTTTGGATCTAGCGGTTTATCTGGATCGATTGGAGTGATTCCCTCTTTAACGATTACATAGTAAACTTGACTAATTCCATCATTACCTTTGTCATCCTTGTCATCAAATGTACGGTTAGCTTCTGCGTAGAATGCTACACGTTCTGCTGTATAAGCTGCATCAGTTGGAGCAACAACTTCATAACCTTTAGCTTCTAATTCAGCTTTAACGTTATCAATGTTTGTTGTCTTGATTGCTTTACCTGTATCTCCTGCTTCCGCAACTGATACGTGAACTGCAGTACCATCCTCTTTAATGAAGTGAACTAGAGCTACTTGAGAACCATCTTTAACATACGTAATTGTAGTGTTTTGAGTTGGATCTTCTGGCTGTTTCGGTACTTCATATCCTTTCGTTGGATCTTTAGGATCTTTCGGAGTTAATGGTTTACCGTTTGGACCTACTGGTGTTGTTCCAGGGATGTATGGTACTACTGGAGTTTCAGTAGGTGTTCCTGGTTTTGTAGGATCTTCACTGGTTGGATCTTCATATGGTTTTGGTGTTAAGTCAGCATCCGCTGGAGGTGTTACTCCTTCTGGAATTACTGGCACATATGAACCAAGTTTGCGGTAGATGATTGTTTCTTCGCTATCTTTATCAGTAGCTTTAACCTCTGTACGCTCTGTAGATTTAGCTGCTGAAGCTACATATCCTGGTTTGTTTGGAGTTGTTACAGCGTCGATTGTTGTATCATTGTCTTTAGCTGTCCATGTACCAAAGTTAGAGATTGCTCCTGTTACTGGATCTAAGTCAGCTGTACGAGTGAATGTTAATGTTTGTACATTGTCAGGGATACCTGCATCTGATCCGTCAGCTAGTTTGTAGTGAACTGTGTGTGTTACTTCTTCGATTAATCCTAATTCTTTGTAAGTACGTCCTTTTGGATCGTTTGGTACTTTGTCTTCAGGTTTAGGAGTAACATTTGGAGTATTTGGATCTACTGGCTTACTTGGATCGATATTTGCTGGTTTGGTAGTATAGATTACTGTTTCAGTAATATCCTCAGCAGTTGCTGTTACTTCTGTCGCTGGTACAGTCTCTTTATCTGGAGTGAAGTTTGTAACTTTTGGTGAAGTTACAGCTTCAAATGTTTGAGCTGGTGACCATTCTCCGAATGTAACCTTACCAGTTACTGGATTGATAGTTGCTGAACGTTTGAACTCTTTAGTTTCTTGTACTGAATCAGCAGCCTTTGAACCATCTGCGTAAACATACTTGATTGTACGTTTCACTTCCTCTTTACGTCCGTCTTCTAACTCTTTGATTAACTCTGGAGTCCATTTTGGTCCTGTTGGATTATTTGGATCGATTGGTTGATCTTTAGTTGGAGTTGGGTCGTTTGGATTTACAGTAATTGGCTTAGTAGTTACTAGGACTTTGTATACTTGGTTAGTCTTAGAATCTGCATCGAATGTACCATCTGTTGGGTAGTTGTTTTCTACAACTGTATAACCTTTAGCTTTTAGTGCTTCAATTGTTGCTGTTACATCTGCAGCTTTAGTGAATGCTTTTCCTGTATCACCAGTATCTACTACTGATTCTGCAACTGCACCTTTTTCAGTCTTATCCGTTTCACTGTTTACTTCGATGAAGTGAACAACCGCTACTTGTGATCCATCTTTAACATAGGTAATTGTAGTGTTCTCTGTTGGATCTGTTGGTAAGTCTGGTACTTCATATCCTTTGCTTGGATCGTTAGGATCTTTCGGTGTTAATGGTTTTCCATTTGGTCCTACCGGTGTTGTTCCAGGAATGTATGGAACTACTGGAGTTTCAGTAGGTGTCCCTGGTTTTGTAGGATCTGCTGGAGTTGCATTTGGATATGGTTTTGGATTTAGGTCAGCATCTGCCGGAGGTGTGATGCCTTCTGGTACTACTGGTACATATGAACCAAGTTTACGGTAGATAATTGTTTCTTCACTATCTTTATCCGTAGCTGATACATTTGTACGTTCTGTAGATGTTTTCGCTGAAGCCACGTATCCATCTTTATTTGGTGTTGTTACAGCATCAATTGTTGTATCTCCACCTTTAGCTTTCCATGTACCGTAGTTAGAGATTGCTCCTGTTACTGGATCTACCTCTGCGGTACGTGTAAATGTTAATGTTTGTACATTATCAGCGATACCTGCATCTGAACCGTCTTCAAGTTTGTAGTGAACTGTGTGTGTTACTTCTTCAACTAAACCTAGTTCTCTGTATGTACGTCCTTTTGGATCGTTAGGAACTACATCATCAGGTTGTGGAGTAACATTTGGATTTGTTGGATCTGTTGGTTTGTTAGGATCTACAGTTGTTGGTTTTGTAGAGTAGATTACTGTCTCTTCAAAGTCTTTATCTGTAGCCGCTACAGTTTTCGCTGGCACATCTGCAACTGTTGGTGTTACACCTGCAACTGCCGCAGTGTATTTCTCAAGTGTTGGAGAAGTTACTGCTTCGAATGTTTGATCAGCCGACCAATCTCCGTATGTGATTTCTCCTGTCGCAACATTAATCTTACCAGGACGAGTAAATTTAAGTGTTTTAACTTTCTTGTCAGCTACACTTGTTAGATTAGATTCTGCTACTGGAGTACCGTCTTCGTATACATACTTAATTGTACGTGTTACTTCTTCTTGTACTTTTACAGCGTTGATTAATGCTTCAGTCCATTTTGGTCCATCTGGATTACTTGGATCGAGTGGTGTTACACCTGGAGTTGGTTTTGGATTATCGTTACTTGCTGGTTTTGTTGGATCAAATGATGGAATATCTACTACTTTAGCTTTGAATTTCACCACATATTCTTGATCAACTGCAGCATCTTTATCGAATTTGTCTGTTGATACAAATCCGTTATTTACAAGTTCGTAACCTTTCTTAGCAAGCTCAGCAATCTTATCAGTTACTGAAGTTGCTGTTGTTGCTGGGTAAGCTGCTTCTGATTTACCTGTCACAACAACTGGATCTGCAAGACCAGGAGTAATGACTTTATTTGTATTAGTAGGATCTACTTCTACAAACTTAACTACAGCTTTTTGAGCAACTGGAGTATAAAGTACTGTAATCTTGTAATCATCTGCTTCTGCATCAATTGCTGCAGTTGCTTCTACAGTAGCGTTATCTGGAACATAACCAGTTACTTCTGGAGAGTTAACAAGGTTAAATTTATCATCTTTTACTTTTTCTGCATCAGATAATTTAATTGCATCGTTAGATGTTCCACCTACTGGAGTCCATGGTCCAAATGTAACGATTGATTTTTGAGTATCTGTTGCATCTGCTGCGATTGCTTTGTTTGTGATGTGGTCGTAGTAAACTGTACGAGCTTTGTATTCTTCAGGAGAATCATATCCACTCTTATCTAATACCGCTTTGTAAGTTGCGTATTCTGTTGGATATACTTTCGCAGCTAATGTGTAATCGATTGTACGGTCACGTTCAAAGTGAAGTGTTTCAGTCACTGTTGGTGCAGCTGTTGTTCCACGTTTATCAGTTGGTACATCATCTGTACTAGCATATTTATACTCAATTGTACGTGTTACTTCTTGAGTATCTTTAATTTTACGAGTAACTTTCTTGTGACGTAGGTAAACATTGAATGCTTGGTCTACATCTTTATCATCATCGAACTTACGTCCACCCTCAATAGCTGTACCTTGAGTATTGTTTGTATAATCATCGGTTACTAATTCATAACCTTGGTCTTCATATTTCTTGATTGTTTTAGCTGTTAAATAAGGAATCTTAGTATGAGATTTACCTTCAAGTGTTGTAACACCATAAGTTGTTTTCGCATCTGGATTTGTTGCAGGTGCTGTATTAGCGTTTTGTACTTCAAGAATACGTGCGTCACCTGTAGCATCTAAGTCAATGTATGTTACTTTAGCTTTTTGTTTATCAGCTTTATAAACAACATACATATCAAAGTTGTCTTTGTCGTCTGATCTTATTGCAGAAGAAGCTGGTTTATACGTTCCTACATCTTTTGTATTTCTATCAATCGGTTTATAAGTACCAATTTCCTTAGTATCTTTAATATGAGCCATTTCTCCTGTTGCATTTGGAGCATTGTATTCTAAAGTTACAACATTCGCTGTATAACCTTTTACAGTAGGAGAAACTATACTATTCATCTCTTCGTTATTTTCTCCATGTTTCCAATCGGAAATAATCAATGTTCCTTGAGAGAATTTAGTACCTTTAGGTATTTCAGTTCCTGCTGTGTATTCTGTACCATTTACATCTCTAACTGTATTCGCAGTTACCATCGGTTGGTCTAATACACCATCTTCATCAAACATTTTATATGTACGAGTATAGTTTAGAGTTTGAGAACGTGTTACTGGTTCATTATTGATTGATAAAATTGGATTATTATTTTTATAAGAAGCTTGACTAGTAGCTGTTGCATCATTATCACTCTCATACACATAGTGAATTGTACGTGTAATTGATGCTTCTGTAGCTGGTGTTACTATTGGTGTGTATTTTGCTCTACCGTAATCAGTACCATATTTTTCTGTAACTTTATCATTTGCTACAACATCATTATAGTCTATATCTGGTTGTACTAAATCTACACCTGTTCCTCTTCCTACAAATCCAGGTTCTGGTGTAAATGTAACTTCACCTGTTGGTTTTCCACTTGCATCTTTCACAAGTTCGTATACCCCTTCACCTGTGATTGTTACTTTAGAATCGTTAGTGTTTGCCAGGTCATAACTACGTGGAACCTCTGTTATTGCTCCTGTTGTAGGATCAAGATGTGTTGCACTTGGTAATACAACTTGATTTAACGGTAATATTCTCTTAACTTTAGTACCTGCTGGAATCGTGTTAGTTGCACGATATTTACCATCAACTTTTACAACATCACCTTTTCCTACAATCTGACTAATAGATGTTTCTTTAGCCAAAGTAGAAATTTTTCCTCCACTTTCACGTGGAATAGTATCACCTGTATTATAAGTAACATTATTCCAAGTATTATTAGCTGTCGACACTAGTGAATTTTTAAGTTTAGCTCCTGTTGGAATTCTTCCTCTGGCAGGAATAGTAGTCTCTGTACCGTTGGCTAGAGTAACAACCGTGTCTGCTGTAACAGGATGAGGATCAACTGGACTAGATCCCGCTGGGATAGTTTTTCCAGTAACAAGTCGAACATTATTTACTACAACAGAACCTGTACCTGTTACTACCACATCTGCATCTTCAGCAATTTTCGCACGCGCTGGTAATTTATCTTTATCAGGAGTATATGTTACTACCTTCCCATCAGCAAGTGTTAATGTAGTAGCCTTACTTACTTCAGTATCTTTATCGTATGAAGATTTATTACTTTCTAAAGTATCCGCTAATTTTATACTCTTATTCTTATCTATGATTTCGAATTCATTAGCATACCTAGAATCTGTAATCTTATATCCTGTTTCAGTTTCCACTGTTCCGTATACTGGGATTTGAGGTCTAGCACTTTGTTTTTTACCTTGAACATCAGTAGTTGTAGTATCTTCACCTATTGGTCTCACATCAATAACAGTTGGAATATAACTAGTATCCATTGTTTTATAACCATTATTTCCATTATTTGTATTTTCAAGAACCTTATCTTTTTCTGCTAATGTGGTAGATGCTTTAGAAGCCTCAATTGTATCATTATTAGCTTCCCATCCAGTTGAATTATTATTATCATCCCATGCACGTACTGCAATACCTTTCGCCGTTCCCACATAAGACTTATTAGGTTTAAATGTTAATGTAGTTTCATATAACCCATTTCCTACAGAAGTATTTTTACCTTCATTAGCAGGATTAACTTTATATGTACCTACTTCATTTCCTGCAGTATCATATTCTGTGTACTCACTTAATAAATATTCTATTTTCCCAGTTAATGGGTTTGTAACTTTAAGTCCTTTACCCAAAACTTTATTATTTTTATCTTTTACTGTTACATATTCTCCTGAATATACAGTGGCACCATTTCGTTCTACATGAACCTTGCCTGTAGAGTCTACACGATAATTTGCAGGTAATCCAGACTTATCAGCAATAGCTTCTTCTGACGCGACTTGCTTATCAGTTAGAACTATTTTCGGCGATAAATTCTCATTTTCAATTTGCGCCCATTTCGTATATTTAGAATCTTTATTTTTACCATTCGCTGTAAACATCGCATTAGTTGGTAGTGTAACTGTTTGTTCTCGCCCTTGATAATCTTTTGTCTCATGTCTAGTACCACGTGGCATGTGAACTACATGTGTTTGGAAATCCTCTACTTCCCCTGATGATGCCACGCCTGTTGGTTCTAGAATCTCATCTTTTGTTAATGAAATACGTAAACGTACTCCTAAGCTATCTGCTGAAGTATCTAGTAATTGTGGTGTGTTTTTAAAATTAATATTGTAAGTTCCATTTTTGTTAACTTCTACGATTTCTGAAGATTCATTAAGATCAAATTTACCGTTGTTGTTGAAGTCTACCCATCCACGGATATAAGCTTTATCATTATTAACACCTAGGTTAGCACGAACACCTTCAAGGACATATTCATTACCTTGGGCTTGACGTAATTTGTACTCAGTTGCTACCGCTGGATCAAGAAGTTGGCTTTCTCCTTCATCTCCCAGAGTACCTTCACCTAGAGCACCTGTTGTGTGGTTATAAACTCCACGAATCGGAAGCTTAGATACTGGGTTCGCCATCTCAATAACATCACCTTGATTTAAAAGTACACGTGTGTGATCCTCTTTTTCAATTACAGCATTACCATTCGGTAATAATAAGTATGTACCTGTTACACCCTTATCTGTTGTTACAACTGTTTTTCCTGATTCTAATGGTGTCTCTTTATATTTTTCTGATGTGATTAAGTCATCAAGTACCCATCCACCTGAAGGGTCAGTTTTTGTTGAACGGAAGTCTGGGTCTCCTTTAACATTACCTAAGTATGGCTGAGTAGCCGTTACCTGAGTTTTAACTCCATTCTTAACAACCTCTTTATTGAAATCCCCAATAATGTGCTGAGCTGATCCGTAAGATTGCGGAGCATCTCCTCCATCATAAATCATGAATCCAATTGTTCCTGCTTGTGCTCCTGCAGAGTTCAAGTACATTGATAGTGTCTTAACGTTTTGAGAAAGAGCGATTGGTAATGAGTTTTTAGAACCCATTGATGTATAGTTTGCTCCAAATGTATTAGTTCCGTATGCAATAGGTTTCCCTTTTTCGTCTAAGTTAACCCAATCTTTTGGATTATATCCCGCTTGCGCAAGACGTCCGTCAGCATTAACATCACTTTCTTTACTTGGATAAACTCCTTGAGCTGTTTTATCATCAATATCTTTTTGAAGATTTAATGCCATGAATTGTTCCCATTTCGTTCCATCTGTCTCGAATTGAACAATTTCAGTACGTCCAGCTTCTTCTGCATCCGCAGCAATTACGTTAACATCTACGATACGCCCGTTATAAGTAGCAGAAAGTGCAAATGTTACCCCAACGTTTGATTCATCGCGAGACGATGTAAATGAAGTAAGCATTTCACTTCCATCTGGATTTGTTGTTGGAAGCCCAGCTTTTCTTAAGTATGACCATTGAGTATCTTGAGCTGTTATAAGTACATCCGCTTTTCTTTCGTTACCAATTTTTTTATAAAGATTAGCTGATCCTGATGGTACAGCCTTACCATTCACATTAATATAAGTGAACCCAGTTTCTGACAATTTTGTTGCAGATAACTTTTGAGTTTCAATAGCGTCATTATAAGCTTTTACCGCTGCATGGTAAGCAGCTGCTTTTGAATAGTAGGCATCTGTATTGGCAAATGTTTCTGTTGGGTATTCTGGTAGTGTTAATGCTACACCATTTACGGAAACTGTTGGATTATTAGCCAACGTTGTTTTGTTCTTAGTAGCATTTGCTTTGAATCTTTTGTCTTCAGCCTGTGCTTTTGCTAATTGTTTTTCCGAACCCCAATCACCATAATCACGTACAGCATTCACTGGTCCTGCTGGTGTTTTATTTGGATCAGACTCTACATTTTTCGAACCTAGTTTTATAACTGTGGCTGTTAAAGCATAGCCTTCAACCTTCGTTTTAACATTGAACTTCATACCTTCTTGTAAAGCTTCATAAATTTCATGATCATTTTGAGCTCCACCCGTGTAGTATAAATGTTCGACATATTTTGCAGTTCCTGAATTTAAGAATTTATCATCAGTCGTTAAGCCTTTTGAACCATCAGCATAGGTAACATCACGAACCATTGTGATTTTACCTGTTACAACATCACCATTTGGATATGTGATAGTTTTAGTAATAGGTTGCGCTAATTTTCTTGCAGGCCCTACTACAGTACCATTAGAGTAGGTAATAGATGCTGCTGCAAAGTCGAACCAGTTAATATTATTTTTAAGTTGCTCTAAGTTTTTTGTACCCGCAGTACCAACAACAGTATCTCCAGAAGGAATATTAGTTTTAACACCATTTATTGTAACAGTTGCTCCACCTGCAGTTCCGTTTCCTTTCTTCTCTACTTCAATCATAGAAGGATCCGTAATGCTTGGGTTGGCATTCATGATTTCACGTTTAACCGCAGCTATCTCTTCTTCTGTTAAATCATTAATATTTTTTACTGGAGTCTTAGTTGTAGGAGCTACGATTGCTGTATTGGTAGTAGTTTCACCTGCCAACACTGCTTCAACTTTACCTACGTGTCCTGCACGTTTCATCTCAGCATAAACTGCTTCGATAGCTGATGAGATACGTTGGAGTTGGGCATCCAATTCTTCCTTAGTGATTTCTCCTGCCGCAAGAGCTTTCTTAGAAGCTTCGATTTGGACCTTAGCTGAAGCTACTGCAGTTGCGATTGCTTCTTTTCCAGCTTTATCTTCTGCCTTTTTATCCGCAAAGTTTGAGGCAGTTGTGTTCAATACTTCTGCTTCAGATGTCAACTGTTCAAGGACAGTTTTAGTAGCAGTAATTGGGTTTTCTGCTTTCTTTTCATCCTTTTTATCAGCTTTTTCATCAACTGCTTTATCAGCTTTTTTGTCAGTCGAAGGAGCAGTTAGTGTTGCTTTTTCTTTGTCAGCTGCTTCTGTTTTTTCAGTTGTAGCTGTCTCAGCTACTTTTTCATCTTTCTTAGATGCTTCAGCAGCTAATTTTGCAACTTCCTCATCACTCAAGGCCGGCTTTTCTACTACAGCCGCTTCTGTCGTAGCAGAAAGAGCTGGTGCCGTCTCATTTGCGACATTCTCACTTACCTTATCATCTTTTGGAGCAGATGCCACAGCTTCTGTTTTATTTTCAGTAGCTGTTTCTTCTGCTTTGGCAGTCGTTTGGGCAGCACCCAAAATCAAGGCTGTCCCCAACAGCACACTCGCAGCACCAAAATGATACTTACGAATAGAGAAACGTTGGCTCAAGCCATACCAATCAAAAGATTTATTTTTTTGTCTTTTTGATTTATACATAATGTTCACTTTCCACATTTTTTTATGTAATTTCGAATTACAATTATATAGTATATATTTTATCACAAAAACGCTATCAGTTCAAGAAAGAAATAATTATATATATATATATATATATATCGTTTTTTGATATTGTTTATATTTATATACTATTTTGTTTTTGACTTTATCTTGGTATTTTTTTTGCTTTTTTGATATAATAAATTAAAGTATAATTTTACTGGAGGTTTTATGCGTTTTAATCGATTTAGCTATTTAGCGCTACCTAGAGATACAATTATCTTTGAATTAAAAAAGTATGGATTTGATATACCAGTCAACATCACAAATAAAAAAATGCTTGAAGCGTTTCTCATTCGTTTCTTTTTTAATTTTAAAGATAGCACCTATCCTCTATCCAGTTTAGCAGTTGATAAAGAAACTGACTTACTGACATTTTTTCAATCAGATAAAGAGTTGACTGCAGATATTTTCTATACTGTAGCCTTTCAACTTTTAGGTTTTTCTTATTTGGTTGACTTTGAAGACAGTGATGTTTTTCGTAAAGAGTCTGGATTTCCTATTGTATATGGTGACTTGATTGAAAATCTCTATCAGTTACTCAATACTCGTACCAAAAAGGGGAACACTCTTATCGACCAACTTGTCAGTGACGGTCTTATTTCTGAGGATAATGACTATCGCTACTTTAACGGCAAGAGTTTGGCTACTTTTTCTAGCCATGATGCCATTCGAGAAGTCGTTTACGTTGAGTCACGTGTCGATACTGACCAAAAAGGTCTTCCAGACTTAGTCAAGGTCAGCATTATTCGTCCTCGTTATGACGGCCAAATTCCTGCTATCATGACAGCTAGCCCCTACCATCAGGGAACCAATGACAAGGCTAGTGATAAGGCCCTCTACAAGATGGAGGGTGAACTTGAGGTCAAACCTGCTCACAAGATTGAGCTTGAAGAACCTCAACTCAATCTCGTCCAACCCCAAGGTCAAGCTGAGCTTGTGTCAGAAGCTGAGGAAAAGCTAACGCACATCAACGCTAGCTATACTCTCAACGACTACTTCCTTCCACGAGGTTTTGCTAATCTCTATGTCTCAGGTGTCGGTACCAAAGACTCTACTGGTTTCATGACTAATGGGGACTACCAGCAAATCGAGGCTTATAAAAATGTCATCGACTGGCTCAATGGCCGTTGCCGTGCCTTTACCGACCACACGTGCCAACGTCAAGTCAAGGCTGACTGGTCAAACGGAAAAGTAGCTACAACTGGACTTTCCTATCTAGGTACCATGTCCAATGGTCTTGCGACTACAGGTGTAGATGGTTTAGAGGTTATTATTGCCGAGGCTGGTATTTCTTCGTGGTACAACTACTACCGTGAAAACGGTCTAGTAACTAGCCCAGGTGGTTATCCAGGTGAGGACTTTGACTCCCTTGCTGAACTAACCTACTCTCGTAATCTCTTGGCTGGTGACTATATCCGTGGTAATGAGGCTCACCAAGCTGACTTAGAAAAAGTAAAAGAGCAGTTAGATCGCAAATCTGGTGACTACAATCAATTTTGGCATGATCGCAATTATCTGCTCAATGCCCATAAGGTAAAGGCAGAGGTTGTCTTTACTCATGGTTCACAGGATTGGAATGTCAAACCACTTCATGTTTACCAGATGTTTCATGCTCTCCCTAATCATATCAACAAGCATCTCTTTTTCCATAATGGCGCCCATGTGTACATGAACAACTGGCAGTCCATTGACTTCCGTGAGTCCATGAACGCCTTATTGACAAAGAAATTACTGGGACAAGATACAGATTTCCAACTTCCTACTGTCATTTGGCAGGACAATACAGCCCCTCAGACTTGGCTATCACTTGATACCTTCGGTGGGCAAGAAAACTTTGAAACCTTCTCACTTGGTCAAGAAGAGAAAGTCATTCAAAACCAGTACCCAGATAAGGATTTTGAGCGCTATGGTAAGACCTACCAGACCTTCAATACAGAACTCTATCAAGGAAAAACCAATCAGATTACTATTGACCTTCCTGTAACCAAAGATCTTCACTTGAACGGTCGTGCCCAACTCAATCTTCGTATCAAATCCAGTATAAATAAGGGGCTCTTATCTGCCCAACTGCTAGAATTTGGACAGAAGAAATACCTGCAACCTTATCCAGCTGTTTTAAGTGCTAGAACCATTGACAACGGTCGCTACCATATGTTGGAAAATCTCAACGAATTGCCTTTTCGTGAAAATACACAACGAGTCGTGACAAAAGGCTACCTCAATTTACAAAATAGAAATGATTTACTGTTAGTAGAGGATATTAAGGCAGATGAATGGATGGATATCCAGTTTGAACTGCAACCGACTATTTACAAGTTAAAAGAAGGAGATACTCTTCGTTTAGTACTCTATACTACTGACTTTGAAATCACAATCCGTGATAACACCGCTTACCACCTGACTGTTGATCTTGAACAGTCTACTCTTATCCTACCTTGTCAAAAGGCATAATATATCAGACTTTCTATATGGAAGATTTCCACTTGAACAGTTGAAACAAACATACACTTGGTATCAAATGCAATCCCGATATAGGCTTATGATAGGTCTACACGGAAGCTTTGACAAAAGATACTAAAACCCTAACCAACATGTGTACTCATTAATAATACTCGCTACCACACCACATGTTGAAAAATCTTTGTGAATTAACATTAATCATAAATTCACAATAAGTCGTGACAAAAGGCTACCCTAATTGAATGATTTACTGTTAGTAGAGGACACCAATGTAGATAAACGGATAGATACCCAATTCATCTACACTCAACTAGTGACAAGTTAAAAGAGTGGGATTTTCTCCATTTAGTCCTATACTACTGACTTTGAAATCATCATACGTGACAATACCGCTTACCACCCGACTGACGATTTCGTTCCGTCCACGCTTTCTGTACCCAGTACAAGGAGTAACATTTTATGAATAAATCTGAACACCGACACCAACTCATACGAGCTCTTGTAACGAAAAACAAGATTCATACTCAAGCTGAGCTACAAGCTCTTCTTGCCGATAATGATATTCAAGTTACACAAGCTACACTTTCGAGAGATATTAAAAGTATGAACCTCTCAAAAGTACGTGAAGAAGACAACTCTTACTACGTGCTCAATACAGGCTCTATCTCAAAATGGGAGAAACGTCTCGAAATCTACATGGAAGATGCTCTTGTCTTGATGCGTCCCGTTCAACACCAAGTCCTCCTTAAAACCCTTCCTGGACTTGCGCAATCCTTTGGTTCTATCATTGATGCATTAAGTTTCTCTGACGCTATCGCTACTCTCTGTGGTAATGATGTCTGCCTTGTCATCTGCGAAGATGCAGAAGCTGCTCAAAGATGCTTTGAAGAACTGAAAAAATTCGCTCCACCATTTTTCTTTGAAGAATAAGAAAATTCCGTGTCTGATGTGGCACGGAATTTTGTTATATTCTTTACTGAGATGGATTTTCTTTTTTAGTTCGTGCTAATCTCAGGGCACGATTTGGATTGAGACGATTAAATAGTTCTTCCAATTTCTTTTCATTCCAAACATCTGCGGCAGAAACGAAATTACCATCCGCATCTCGGAAAGATATCGGTTTATCTCCCATATCAGTCTCCTAGTCTACAAATTCAAACTCAAATTTACCAATGCGGACCAAATCCCCATCTTTAGCACCACGCGCACGAAGGGCTTCATCAACCCCCATACCACGAAGCTGGCGAGCAAATTTCATGACTGATTCGTCACGATCAAAGTTGGTCATATTAAAGAGTTTCATGAGTTTTTCACCAGAAAGTACCCATGTTGCATCGTCATCACGACTAATTTCAAAGGCTTTTTCTTCCTCATCAAATCCATAGTAGGCTTCTTCTTCCATATCTGACTCGTCGTAGAGCAAGAATTCTGGTGTCTTGTCTAGCAATTCAGCTGTAGCATCCAAAAGCGTAGCCAAACCTTGCTTGGTCAATCCAGAAATTGGGAAAATAGCTGGTAACTCTTCAAATTCATCGTAGTTTTCAGCCAATTTTTTCTTGAATTCTACAAGATTTTCCTGACTCTCAGGCATATCCATCTTATTGGCTACGATAATCTGTGGACGCTCCATCAAACGGAGATTGTATGACTCTAGCTCTTTATTGATAGCAAGATAATCCTCATATGGATCACGCCCTTCACTAGCTGACATATCAATGATGTGAAGGATGACACGTGTACGCTCGATGTGACGGAGGAACTGAGTTCCCAGACCGACTCCCTGACTAGCTCCTTCAATCAAACCTGGTAGATCAGCTACTGCAAAGGATTCACCTGATTGGGTACGAACCATTCCTAGATTTGGCACAATTGTCGTAAAGTGGTAGGCACCAATTTTAGGCTTAGCTGAGGTGATAACACTTAAAAGTGTTGATTTCCCAACAGAGGGGAAGCCTACTAAACCAACATCTGCCAAGATTTTTAATTCCAATTGTAACTCACGTTCCTGACCTGGTTCTCCATTTTCAGAGATTTCCGGTGCAGGATTTTTTGGTGTTGCAAAGCGGATATTTCCACGTCCACCACGACCACCGTGGGCAACGATAAATTCTTGACCGTGTTCAATCAAATCTGTCAAGACCTTGCCTGTCTCAGCATCACGCACAGTCGTACCTTGTGGTACTCGAACTCTAAGGTCCTCAGCACCACGACCATGCATCCCTTTGGTCATTCCTTTCTCACCAGAATCAGCCTTGAAATGGCGATTATAGCGGAAATCCATGAGAGTACGTAGACCTTCGTCTACAACGAAGACTACATTACCTCCACGACCACCGTCACCACCCCAAGGACCGCCATTAGGGACATATTTTTCACGGCGAAAGGCAACCATACCATCGCCACCATTACCAGCCTTGACCTTGATCTTGGCTGTATCTAAAAACATACTCATTTTTTTCTTCTCACTTTAAAAAAGGGCTGGGAAATCCCAGTCACAAAATTTTCTTGAATCTATTTTATAGATTACTGAGGGCACCAATTGCAGTTGCAAAAATACCCAAAATACTTGCTACTAACATGATAAGTACGATAAGCAAGGTTAATTTCTCAAACATAGTTTTTTTACGTTTTCCATTATCTCCAAATGCCATTTTTATCTCCTTCGTTACATTCTATTTTCTATTATCTTAGCATGAATTCAGCTAGTTTTCAATAGTCACTTGCTACCGGCGCAATAATCCATAAAATGATATAAGCTACAATTCCTGCCCCATAACAAAATGCAAGAACACCCCATATTACACGAACAATAGTCGGATCAATATCAAAATAATTTGCCACCCCGGCACAAACACCAGCAATCTTTTTATCACGACCGCTTCTCATTAATTGTTTTTTCATAGCTTTTCCTCTTTCTATTCTTCACGGTCTTTCCAATAATCTCTTATGCTGATCAACTGTGTTTTTGAAGCCTTCAGCATGCGTCTAGAGCCTTTTACGGGTACAGCAACCACCTGTTGTGGAAGATACAAAACTGTCTTAAAGATACGCTGACTGACCGTATCATCTTTGGCTAAATCTTTCTGGAAATTATTTGAAATAATAGCATCCAGATAAAACTCATGTACCCGTTTTCCAAAGTTCTCAGCTGAAATCTCGTATAATTTCGCTGATAAGATATGCTCATTCATATCTGGCGTTGCAATCAGAGCTTCTAAAATAGCTCCAGCCAAATCATGCTCGCCGTAATATAAAGTTCCAAACATCTTGTTATTGATAAGATTGTCCAGATAAGGATTTCCGTGAGCAATGACAGGCGTTCCACTGGCCAAGCTTTCCAAGTATGTCAAACCCTGCGTTTCACTTGTTGAGGCCGAGATGAAGAAATCTGCTGCCTTATAGTAAAGAGCCGTCTCACTAGGAGCAATCATTCCTGTAAAGATAACCGAGTCTCGAATCTCTAGTTTCTGGGCTTGCTCTTTAAGATCATTCAGATAAGGCCCATCCCCAGCAACAACCAGTTTAACCTTGTCTTCCTCTTTCAGAACTTCTGCAAAAGCTGCTAATACTGCTTGAATATTTTTTTCATAAGAAATTCTGGAAAGACTCAGTAACATCTGTTCATCATCTTGAATCCCTAATTTACTACGCAGTTCTTTTAGATTTTCTTGCTTGATTTCCGGACGCTCGAACTTGGCTAATTCAATCCCAGTTGGAATGACCCGTTTTTCAACCTTGACCTTATAGTCAGATAGCAAATCACGGACAATCTCACTCGGGCAAATAACCCCATCCACGTCATGAAGGAAACCTCTGACCAGATACTTGACCATGCTAGGACGAATCAACATCCCCTTGGCAATATAATGCACGTAGTCTTCGTATTGGGTGTGATAGGTATGGATGACTGGAATCTTCAATTCACGCGCAATCCAAATTCCCAACAAGCCAAGAGAAAATTCTGTCTGAGTATGGATAATATCCAGTTGATATTGTTTAGCAATTTCAAGCGCCTTGCTGAATCCTCGATAGGCAAAGCGGCGATCCTTAAAAGCAAAGAAAGGAACACTTGGAATACGGATGATTTGCCAATCTTCGTAGCGATTGACATCCTTATCTGTCGTAGTAAAGATAAAAACAGCATGCCCCTGCTTTTCAAGTTCTGTTTTCAAGGTTCGAATACTGGTCGCAACACCAGAAACCTGAGGAAAATAGGTATCTGTAAATAAACCAATTCGCATAGATTACCTCACTTTTTACTTTCTCCCTAAAGCGGCTTGTTTCTCATAAAAATCCAACCAGATTTGTAAGAGATGCTCTTCAGAATACTCTCTAGAAATATTCTTAGCTTTTTCTTTCAAATCTTTTAAAGCATCAGGATTCGCTTGATATTCCAGAATAGCTTCTTTCATCTCTTCTCTATCTGCTGTCGCCCGATAATTGCCCTCCAAAATTACCTTATAAAGATCTAAATCACGCAACATAATCGGAGCTTCACAACTGGCAGCTTCTAGGATAGTCATAGGAAAGAGTTCATTGTAACTAGGAAGCAAGAAAAGATCCGCTAGGGCATACAATTCGCGCATCCGCTCTGGCGATACAATACCTGGAAAAATCAAATTTTTAGGGGGATTTTCCATGATTTTCTTGTAGCGTTCATAACCATCTGTCATACCACCAAAAGAGAAACCACCTGCCCAGATAAAGGTAATTTGCGGCAATTCCTCAGCCAGACGGATAAAATCGTCAATCCCTTTGCGTTTCTGAACTTGACCAGCACCTACTACGATAAACTGATTGTCACTAAGACCTAGCTCTGTACGCAGTCTCGCTACCTCTTCCTGTGGAAGCGGATGCCATTTTTCCTTGTTGACAAAGTTAGGGATATAGGTCACTTTTTCACGTGGAATACCAGCTGCCACTAAATCCTCAATAAACATAGGATTGACCACCACCAAGTGCTCCATCCGGTTGTAAAAAGAAAATACATAGCGTTTCACAATTCCCTTTATGAAAAATGGAATTTTCAAACTCCCCTCGAGTGTATCAGGTAAGAAATGCACATAGCCAATTTTCCTTCCTGATCGTTTCTTCTGGAATGTTGATAAATAATAGGGGAGATCAATTGTATGAAAGTGAGTCACATCTGCCTCTATTGGAAGATTTTCTGTAACAATCAATTGGTCCTTGGCATCACGGTGAAGAAGACGAACTAATTCACGGTAAGCACCTGAAACTCCTTGTCCTGCTACTTTCTCACTTGAACTCAACATATTGATGCGTAATTTCTTTTTTTCCATAACTACTATTATATCATTTTCTTTGAATAAAATCAGCAAAAGAAAGGAGAGACTAGAGGAAAAGAGGGGGAAATTTCCTCGCTTTTCCAATAATCTCTCACATGTTTTTATTTGTTTACTTAATGCCTAGGGCAATACGTGCATAGCGACTCATTTTTTCAACAGTCCAGGCTGGATACCAAACTAATTTGACCTCAGTATCCGTTACTTCTGGAACCTCTGTCATAGCATCATAAATCTGGTCTGTCAAAAGGTCTGCTAGAGGACAACCCATGGTTGTCAAAGTCATATCAATCTCTGTTTGTCCTGTGTCACCGTCAAAACGAATTTCATAGATCAAACCAAGATTGACAATATCGATTCCCAACTCAGGGTCAATAACTTCTTCCAAGGCTGATAAAATTCGTGTTTTGATGTTTTCAATTTGCTCTTCTGTATAAGCCATATTCATCCTCACTCTTAGTCTTCAATAAAATCACGAAGCGGTTTGCTGCGACTTGGTTGGCGTAGTTTTCTCAAAGCTTTAGCTTCAATCTGACGGATACGCTCGCGAGTCACGTTAAAGACTTTACCCACATCTTCAAGGGTACGCATTTTACCATCATCTAGCCCAAAACGCAGACGCAAAACATTTTCTTCACGGTCTGTAAGAGTATCCAAGACCTCATCCAACTGCTCACGCAAAACGATACGAGTTGTATAGTCCACTGGATTTTCAATCACTTCATCTTCGATAAAGTCCCCAAGGTGGCTATCATCCTCTTCACCGATTGGAGTTTCAAGGGATACCGGTTCTTGGGCAATCTTCAAGATTTCACGAACCTTGTCAGGGGTCATATCCATACGTTCAGCGATTTGTTCTGGTGTTGGATCTTGTCCCAATTCTTGAAGGAGGTTACGCTGTTCACGAACCAATTTATTGATGGTTTCAACCATGTGAACTGGGATACGGATGGTACGAGCTTGATCCGCAATAGCACGAGTGATAGCCTGACGAATCCACCAAGTTGCGTAAGTTGAAAACTTGAACCCTTTAGAATAATCAAACTTGTCAACCGCCTTCATCAAGCCCATATTTCCTTCTTGAATCAAGTCAAGGAACTGCATACCACGACCAACATAGCGTTTAGCAATAGAAACAACCAAACGAAGGTTGGCTTCCGCAAGACGTTGTTTGGCTTCGATATCACCAGCTTCAACAGCAAGCGCCAATTCTTTTTCCTCTTCATTGGTCAAGAGAGGTACGACCCCGATTTCTTTCAAGTACATACGGACAGGGTCATTAACCTTAGCCGAAGTTGAACCAATCAAGTCCTCATCACTGAGTTCTGGCTCTTCTTCAGTGCTAAGAACACGCGCACTTGGATTTCCTTCGTTATCTGTGATAGAAATCCCTGCATCCTGAATTCGTTGCAAGAGATCTTCAATCCCATCAGCATCCAAGGTAAAAGGAATCACCAGACTTGCATTAATTTCATCATCAGTTGCTGTCCCTTTTTGTTTATGATTACGGATAAATTCTGCTACTTGTACATCAAATGTTGTTACTTCTTTTTGTTTTGTTGCCATTATTACTCCATTCTTCTCTTTTGGGAAATTAAACGTTCCAATTCTTCTAGGGCTGTGTCTGTATCTCCTACATGGCTCGCTTCCTGCACCTTCTTTTTGATTCTCATATTGTCCTGATTCAAGAGAGCCTTGTTTCGAGTCATTTCTACTTCACTAAGTTCCTGAGGTGACATCTCAGCAGGCAAATCCTGAGCTAAGACTTGGTACCAAGCTCTTTCAACTTCATCTGTCTGTTCTGCTAAAACTTCCGGAGGAAGATTTCCATACTGGCCAAGCAAGTCATATAAGACCTGAAATTCAGGTGTGTCAAATGCAAAGTCTTCCCTTAAACGGTAATCGTTCAAAACAAGAGGAGATTCCATCATTCGATAAAGTAGATGAGCTTCTGCTCTCATAATAGCTGATAACTGCTTGGTGACAGGCATAGTGATTGACGTCGGTCTGGAAATACCTTCCATGCGATTCTGCCTTTGTGCCTGACGACTCTCATTAACAATCTGCTCAATCTGGGCATAATCAAAGGACGCCAGACTGTCAGCTAAAATATGTATATAGCTGTTTTGAGCAGTAATAGATTTTTCTTGAACAATCAAGGGAGCTATTTTTTCAATAAACTCAATCTGAGCCTGCAAATTTTCACTATTTTCAGGTTTGTACTGGTGAATGTAAAACTCAATCGGACTAATACGAGTTTTCGTTAATAGATAGGCCAAGTCTTCTGGACCATTTTTTTGTAGATACTCATCTGGATCCAAGTTATCAGGCATGCTGACAATTTGCACAGGTATATCACCAATTTCATCCAGTGCTTTCAATGTCGCAGCTTGCCCAGCCTTATCGCCATCGTATACCAGAACCAACTTCTTGGTTAACCTTTTCAGATGCTCAACATGCTCACGGCTCAAGGCTGTTCCCATGGACGCCACAGCGTTTTCGATTCCAGCCCGATAGGCTGCAATGACATCCATGAATCCTTCCATCAGGTAAATCTCACTGGTTTTGCCAGAGGATTTTTTTGCCCTATCCATATGATATAATTCGTAACTTTTGTTAAAAATTGCAGTCGATCGGCTATTTTTATACTTAGAAGTTTGTGAATCCGTTTTCTGCCAGATACGACCTGAGAAGGCAATGACCTTGCCCTGGTCATTTGTCAGGGGAAACATGATCCGATTGTGAAATGTATCTACAAATTGATTAGCATCCGAGAGATAAAACAATCCTGAATCTAGAAAATCCTCTTCACGATACTGACCAGACAAACGTTGATAAAGATAGTTGCGTTCTGGAGGTGCTAAACCAATCCGAAAATGTTTGAGCACTTCATCTGTCAAACCACGCTGATAAAGGTAATTTCTGGCCTCTTCTCCCATAGTCGTTGTCATGAGAATAGCATGGTAAAATTTGGCAGCATCTTCGTGCATATCATAAAGAGCTTGGTGAGGCGAAACTGGCTTCTGTTCACTATAAAGCGGCTTTTCAACCTCAATCCCAACACGCTGACCTAAGATTTGGACAGCCTCCATAAAGGGAACCCCTTGGTACTCCTCGATGAACTTAAAGACGTCACCTGATCGACCACAACCAAAACAGTGGTAAAACTGTTTGTCCTCTACAACGTTGAAAGAAGGTGTTTTTTCACCATGAAAAGGACAGAGCCCTAGATAGTTCCGTCCTGCCTTTTGTAAAGAAATCACATCTCCTATGACTTCCACAATGTTGGCATTGTTTTTGATTTCTTCAATGACTTGTTTGTCAACCATACACAATACCTCCATGTTATCATAGTTTACTTTATATAGTATACTTTATTTCAGAAAAAAAGTAAACCATTTCACTCATTTTCCCTACTTTATTCAAAGAGTTGATAATAATCAGAGATTTTCATTTTTGCTTTTTCTTCTTGGTTCAAATCTTGGATAATTCGTCCTTCTTTCATGACAATCAAGCGATTGCCATATTTGAGAGCATCTTCCATATGGTGGGTAATCATAAGCGCTGTCAGCTGATCTTTCTTGACAAATTCATCCGTCAATTCCATCAAGGCCACACTGGTCTTTGGATCAAGGGCTGCAGTATGCTCGTCTAACAAGAGTAATTCAGGACGCTTCAAGGTTGCCATTAAGAGACTCAAGGCCTGTCTTTGACCACCTGATAAGAACTCAATCGGTGTATTCAAGTGTTTCTCAAGACCATTTCCTACTTTTTCAATGGTCGCTTGAAATTCATCCTTGTAGCTAGCCAGTCGTCTCGGAAACAGTCCTCGTTTTTCACCACGAAACTTGGCAATCAAAAGATTTTCAGCGACCGTCATACGGGGAGCTGTCCCCATCTTAGGATCTTGGAAGACACGAGACAGATACTTAGCCCGCTTCTCTGGTGAAAACTTGGTAACATCTTCACCTAAAATACGGATGGTTCCACTGGTTAATGACAAGGTTCCTGCAATAGTGTTAAAGAGAGTTGATTTCCCAGCACCATTTCCACCTAAAATCGTGATAAAATCCTGTTCAAAAATTTCTAAGGAAACATCATTTAAAATAATCTTTTCTTCATCAAAGCCATTTTTAACGACTTTGGTTGCATTTTTTAATTCTACAATTGCTGTCATTTACTTAACTTGGCTCCTTTCAAGATTGTTTGCTTAAATGTTGGAATCATGAGGCAGACTGCTAAAATCAAGGCACTGTATAAACGAAGGTAACTTGTATTAAAGCCAAGAGCGATAACTGCCCACACTAAGAATTGATAGGCGATAGAACCCACAACGATGGCAACCAGACGCTCTGCCAAGCTCAAACTCTTGAAAATAACTTCTCCAATTATCAAACTTGCAAGCCCCACAACGATAACTCCAATTCCTCGAGATACATCAGCATAGCCTTCTTGCTGGGCAATGAGAGCTCCTGCAAGGGCAATCACACCATTTGATAAAACCAAGCCCATAAGCTCCATGCGTCCAGTATGAATCCCGAAACTTCTAGCCATATCAGGATTGTCACCTGTAGCAATATAGGCTTGTCCGAGTTTAGTGTCCAAGAAAAAGAGCATGAGAGCAATAACAAGACTGACAAAGATAAGACCTGTCAAGAGTTGATTCAAATCCGAATCAAAAGGCAAAACATCCTGAATTTGCTTGGTTCCAAGCAGGCCTAAATTCGCACGTCCCATAATTAAGAGCATGATAGAGTGACAGGAAGTCATCACCAAAATCCCTGAGAGCAAGGTTGGGATCTTCCCTTTTGTATAAAGAAGTCCTGCTGCCATTCCAGCCAAACAACCTGCTCCTACAGCAACAAGAGTCGCTAAAAATGGGTTCACTCCTTTGGTTATCAAAGTGACAGCAACAGCTCCCCCAAGAGGGAAGGAACCTTCTGTTGTCATATCTGGAAAGTTCAAAATCCTAAATGTCATAAAGATCCCCAGACCTAAAATAGCCCAGACAAATCCTTGAGAAATAATAGATAATATCATCTGTTTCTTAACCTTTTCTATATGATTTCTATTGTAAAAAATTGGAGGAGATGTCCCCAACTCCTCCATTTTAGATTATTCAATCACTTGTCCTGCTTCTTTTAGAACAGATTCAGGAATCGTAATACCTAATTCTTGTGCCAATTTTTTGTTAATCACTGACTTACCAGTTGAAAAGACATTGACTGGAGTATCAGCTGGTTTTGCACCTTTCAAAACTTGCGCAATCATTTTACCTGTTGCCACACCAAGGTCATGTTGGTCAACTACAACGGATGCCAAACCACCAGCTTCTACCATGGCAGTCGCGCTTGGATAGATTGGCTTTTTAGCTGATTGATTGCTTGATACAACTGTTGAAAATGCAGATGCAATGGTGTTGTCGATTGGAACCCAGATAGCATCGACCTTACTAGTCATAACGTTAACTGTTGAAGCAATTTCATTTGTTGAAGGAACTGCAAATGTTTCCACTGTCAAACCTGCTTTTTCAGCATAAGCCTTAAATTCTTCTACCTGTGTTTTTGAATTATCTTCGCTACTTGAGTAAAGGGCTCCGATTGTTTTTACATTTGGTGTAAGAGCCTTAATGAGTTCAACTTGTTGTTGAGCTGGATTGTGGTCAGATACCCCTGTAATGTTTCCACCTGGTTTTTTCAAATCTTTAACCAGGTTAGCACCGATTGGGTCTGTAATAGCAGCCATGATAACCGGTAGGTCTTTTGTGGCACTAGCCAAACCTTGAGCAGCTGGTGTCGCAATACCAACCACAAGGTCATTCCCATTTGCAACCAATTGTTTACTCATTGTCGCAACCTTACTTTGGTCACCTTCTGAGTTCATAAAATCGATTTTAACTTGATCATCTTTATATCCTTCTTCTGCAAGTCCATCTTGGATCCCTTTATAAATCAAATCAAGAGATGGATGGCTCACAAACTGAAGAACACCAACTTTGGCAACTTTCTTCTCATTCTTAGCTTCTGGTTTATTCATTGAAGAATAAATCAAGCTTCCTGCTACTAAGACTGCTAAGGCAGCGATAATTCCAATTAAACGTTTATTTTTCATTCTATTTCTCCTTTTTATTCCTTTAAAATACTTCACTTATCTAATACTCTTCGAAAATCTCTTCAAACCACGTCAGCGTCGCCTTACCGTAGATATATGATACTGACTCTGTCAGTTCTATCCACAACCTCAAAACAGTGTTTTGAGCAGCTTGCGGCTAGCTACCTAGTTTGCTTTTTGATTTTCATTGAGTATAAACAAGTGACGCCATCGTTTTCTTTCCATACTAACCTCCATCAAAAAAGTCCTCACACAAAAAACTTGTGTGAGGACGTCGATGCGCGGTACCACCTCAATTATAGGGAATTTCCCTATCGCTCTGTCTCGCAATAACGAGATGCACTGTAAGGTGTGCTCACCGAATTTTTATGATTTCAAATTCTAAATAACATTCAGCCCAATTTTCATCATCGCCACTTATCTGTTTTCAGCTACCACAGACTCTCTAAAAAGTTTGAATGATTACTTTTCTGAATGGTTAAATTATATCATTTTTCAACTACTTGTCAAGACTCTTTTAGCATTTTTTTGAAAGATTCAAAAACTTCCCCTATAGAAAAGAGGAAGTTTGAAAGACATCAGCCCGAATTACGCAATCCTGTCGCAATTCCGTTGATGGTTGTATGGATTAATTTTTCTTGATCGCTTGATAATTCTCCTCGGCGTTGACGTTTAATCAACTCCAACTGGATATAGTTGAGAATATTAAAGTAAGGCATACGATAATCCAAACTTGCTTTTAGATATGGATTTTCAGCCAAGAGTTCATCGTAACCTTCGATAGCCAAGATGACTTCCTTGGTGACTTGCCATTCATTTAGAATAGTCTCATAGATTGCTTTTACTTCTTCATCCTCACACAGTTTGGCATATTCAAAAGCAATATTCATATTTGATTTTGACAAGACCATGTCGACATTTGAAAGAAGCGATTGGAAGAAAGGCCAATTTTGGTACATATCTCGTAAGATAGCAATATTCTCTGGATTTTTATCGATAAATTCCTTGAAGCTTGAACCAACTCCATACCATCCAGGGAACATGACGCGACTTTGCGACCATGAGAATACCCAAGGGATAGCTCGCAAACCACCGATTTCAGTAATAGTCTTACGAGCGGCTGGACGAGAACCAATATTAAAGCTTGAAATAGCCTTGATTGGACTTGACTCGAAGAAATAATCATAGAAATGATCATTACCAAAGACCAAATCACGGTAGATATCGTAACTACGGTCCACCACTTGGTCCATAATAGCTTCGTAACGATTTGAGGTGTTGGTATCGCTCTTCTTCTGAGTAATCATACGGTTAATGGCCGCCGAAACCAACATTTCAAGGTTATAGTAAGCTGCGTCTTTGTTACCATATTTATTGCCAATTACTTCACCCTGCTCCGTCAAGCGGATACGATCCTTAATGGACTTGAGAGGTTGAGAGGTGATGGCTTCATAGGTTGGTCCACCACCACGACCGACAGTCCCACCACGGCCGTGGAAGAAGGTAACCTTAACGCCAAATTCATCTCCAATAGCAGTCAATTGTTGTTGAGCCTTGTAGAGGGTCCAACATGATGAAAGGTAACCACCATCTTTATTACTATCAGAGTAACCAAGCATGATTTCTTGGTAGTTATTACGTGAAGCAATCCATTTCTTAGCAAGAGGAAGAGAAAGGTATTCTCTCATAGTTTCTTCTGAGTGGTCCAAGTCCTCAATTGTTTCAAAGAGAGGAACAATTTGGACACGGGCTCTTTCTTTATCAACTAACCCTACTTCTTTTAGCAAGATAGCCAATTCCAACATGTCTGATACGCTGGTTGCATGTGAAATGATGGTCTGACGAATGACATCATCTCCCAACTTATCTTTCAACTTACGAGCTGCCTTAAAGATTGCTAATTCTTTTTCAAGTAATTCTGATTTTTCAACATGAGTGGCAGAAAGAATACGTGGATCTTCTTCCAATTCTTTCAAGAGAAGCTGGCATTTTTCTTCTTCACTTAGTTCACTATAATGAGAATGAATACCTGCTGATTTCAAGAGTTCAGCTACACAGGCTTCGTGAACACTAGAATCTTGACGCATGTCAATAGATGCCAAATAGAAACCAAAAATTTCAACTGCCTGGATCAACTCAACAAAATCACCAGAAATCAGTGCTTCACCCTTATTTTCCAAGAGGGAATCACGAATAGTAATTAAATCCTTATAAAAATCATTAGCTGTTTCATAGCGAGCTCCAACTTCCTTATCTTCAATCAGATAGGTTTTTGTTGCTTGGATTTTTGATTGAATATCAAACAAGGCACGACGATACAGCTCTTTTTCACGATAAATAGAGTTGTCCTTGGATTGACGAGCCATTTCTCTAACTTGCTTGCTTACATTGACAATACTGGTTGAGAGAGAGAACTCACGATAAAGCTGATAAATCTTTTCATCATAGTAGTTCATGATGACTTCACACTGGGTCATAGCAGATTGTTTCAAGGTATCTGCTGTAACAAAAGGATTCCCATCACGGTCTCCACCAATCCACATACCCATGGTAATTGGTTTAGGATGTTTCAAGTCCAAGCCGTGTTTTTTAGCCAGACGCTTGTACTCAGCAGTCAAATGAGGAACTGCCTTCAGGAATGAACTATTGTAGTATTCCATTACATTCGTGATTTCATTGGTTACTTTCAATTTCTTTTCACGAATCATATCTGTCTGCATGATAATCTCAATGTAACGACGGAGATCATTATGCCATTTTTCCTTATTAATCAAACCTAATTTCACATCACGGTACTTACGCAAGAGGGTATGGATATGGTTAGTCAAATCCAACATACTCTTACGTTGCACTTGTGTTGGATGGGCTGTCAAAACAGGGACAACATTCAAGTGTTCTAGAATTTCAACCGCATTTTCTTTTTCTGCAACCATTTTGATCGTTGCTGATAATTTACCAAGATAATCTTGATCGATATTATTTTGATGGTTGATTTCATAGGCCAAATCCACGTCTTCTGAAATATTAATCAAAAGAGGCAAGATAGAGAAATAGCGTGAAATATAAGCCATTTCATCATTTGTCAAACTGGTAACTAATTGATTCAAACCTTGATAATCTTCTTGAGTTGACAATTCCTTCAACTGTATGATTTTTTCAAAAGTCTCTGGGGCAAGCATGTTTTTAGTAATATCTTCTAACAATTCTGTTAAAATCAATACTTCTTCTTGTATAACAGCTTTATTACTATAGTTTTCTAATTTTTGAAGAGACATAGGTAATCCTTTCCACTCTCAGCTCTACATATAGTTTGATGAGTGAGCTTCTAACTCCTCATATAATTGGGCACGTTTTTCACTTGCATCAATATTTAAGACAAAGGCGATGGCTACAGACAAGACTAGGAGACTGTTCCCTCCTTGCGATAAGAAGGGGAAGGTTACTCCTGTCGAGGGAATAATACCAGAAATTCCACCGATATTGACAAAGACCTGTACCAACATCATCCCCCCAACCCCAATCGCCATCATAGAATTAAAGGGATTCTTAGCACGAATTCCTACTAGGATAATTCGCAAAATCAGGAAAAAGACAAGTGCCAAAATCAAACTGGCTCCCACAAATCCAAACTCTTCAATGACAATTGAAAATACAAAGTCTGTATGGGCCTCTGGTAAATAACCACGTTTTTCTATTGAATTTCCTAAGCCTAAACCAAACCATCCACCATTTACCATAGCAAAGTAGGAATTTGCAAGTTGGTGACCAGCTCCTGCCAAATCAGCAAAGGGATTAAAGTAGGCACTGAAACGCTTGGCCACGTAACCAAATACTGGAACTTTTGAAAACTTATCAACCCCAATTACAGAAATAGCTGATAGAGATAGGGCTGAAACTCCAAACAATACACCGATAAAGACTATAAACCAACGATGAGCAATCCCACTAACTGTATACATAATCAAGGCGACCAGCGCTAGGATTGTAGCATTCCCCAAATCTGGGAAAATAGCCAAACTTCCTATCATTACCAAGAGGACAAAACGCCAATCATTAAAAGCTCGAGGAATCCATTGATTTTGAGTTAAAACTTGAAAATCGTAAATACCAATTTCATCCTGTTGTTTTGAAAAACGTTGGGCCAAGTACCAGACGATGATAATCTTCAAATACTCCGCTGGCTGAATGGTCAAAGGTCCTACTGAAATCCAACCATAGGCTCCATTGACTGGCGTACCAATTAAGCGAGCCAGAGCTAAGAGAATCAGCTCAACAAACATAACAATAAATAAAAGTCGTTCTTTTCTTAAAAAATTCAGTTTCAGCTTATATATCAAGACAATCAATATTAAACTAAATATCCAAAACATTCCCTGACTTCGAACCAATTGGAGGGCACTTTTACCTTCTTCGATAAGAATGGCACTGGTTGTAGAATAGACTACAATCAAACCCAAAATAGATAAAAGTAAGTAAGGAACTAGAATAGAATAGTTTAACAGGTGCCTCTTACTAATCTTCATAGTATCACCAATCTAATGAGAACAAAAGAAATTATTCCCAAATTCCGTTTATTTTCTAGTTTTGATTGCTATTATACCATTTTTTCCGAAAGAAAAAAACTCTTACCCTTAAGATAGAAGATTTTCTCATAAGAAAAAGAGCACTTGGCTCTTTTCTGTTTTATTCTTTTGAAGAACTGCTTGAGCTTGAATCTCCACCACCGATGTATTGAGTGAAGATATTTTGGAAGGCTTGATCTTTAACCTTGATATTGGCTGCTTGCAATTCTTTTCCGATAATACTTTGAACAAATGATGCGTCGTTTTGTTTTTGAGTTAAGATAACAGTTTTTAATTTTTCTTTGTAATCGTCAATATTAGATGATTTTTCTGTTTTCTTAATCAGTTTAACAATGTAATATTGACTGCTGTAGGCTTGTGTTCCAGTAACGCTAATCACATCAGAAACACCGTTTACATCTAAAGCAAAAGCAGCTTTTTTAACTTGTTCTGGTACTTCTGTTGAAGCAGAATCAAAAGTGATTTCTCCACCATTCGCTTTAGTTTTCTCATCTGTTGAATTATCTTTGGCTAATTGAGCAAAGTCTGCATCACTAGCTTTAGCTTTTTCAAGAATTTCTTTAGCTTTGTCTTCATTGTCCAAACGGATAATTTGAGCAGTCACATCAGGAGTGTATTCGTCAAAGGCCTTCTTGTAAGCATCATCTGTCAATTCAGCTTCTGCTGCTTTCTTAACTGCCAACTCAACCAATTTACTTGTACGAATTTGAGCTTTACGTGTTTCAAGAGTCATTCCTGCTTGCGATAAGACACGTTGGTAGTTCTCACCATATTGTTTCTCTTCTTCGGCAATAGTATCGTTGACTTCTTTGTCATCTACTTCTGAGCCATATTGCTTCTCAAATACTTTTTGGATGGTCATGTTCAACAATACTTGTTGAGCTGAAGGATTGCTTTTCACTTGCTCATAAAATTGATGTTCTGTGATGACATCCCCTTTCATGCTGATAAGATCTGCCCCTTCTGAACCTTTCGAACAAGCTGCTAAAGTTGCTACTGATAATAGTGTAATGGCACCTGCCAATAGTTTTTTCTTCATGTCTACTCCTTTGAGATAAGTGTTACCCTATCTATTTTACTATATTTTCTTAAATTTTTCTGAAAATCATTCGCTGTCAGGCAATTGAACATCTGCTACATTTTTACGAAGCATGAGAATGCCATCTCCCAGAGGTACTAGTGTTGCGGTGAGTCCTGGATTGTCTAAGGTTGCATCAAATAGTCTTTGAAGTCCTCTGTAAATAGTTCGCTGACCACGACGGACTTCCATAATATCCTTAGCAACATCACCACCTTGGAAAATATCATCCAAGACAACCACACCTCCAACGTCCAAATGTTTGAGGATTTCTGGCAGAAAGACGATATATTTAGACTTGGCTGAATCCATAAAGACAAAATCATAGGACTCTGTCAAGGTAGATAAGACATCTACCGCATCTCCTTCTAAGAGCGTAATTTGCTTGCGACTGTCAAACTGGGCGAAATTTTCCTTGGCAAATCCAATCATCTCTGGATTGCGGTCAATGGTTGTAATCTTGGCCTTTGGCGCATGTTCTGCCATCAAGAGGGCTGAAAAACCGATAGCCGTCCCAATTTCCAGAATATTTTTAGGCTGCATTGTTTCCATGAGAAAACGGAAATAAGCTACCGTTTCATGGGGAATGATGGGAATATTTTCCTTACGGGCAAAGTCTTCCAATTCTTTCAAAGATCCTGTGACTTGCTTTTGGCGCTGACGCATCAAGTCCACAATTTCTTCCTTGACAACAGGACGACGCATGTTATGGTTGGCATTCTTACTATACGATTCAACCATCTTATGCCAATCCCAATTTTTCAACAAGGGCTTCAAACTCATTCAAACGACGTTCAAAGACTGCAAAGGCATCGTTGAGATAGTCTTCCTTCTCCATATCAACGCCAGCTTTTCTCATGACATTAAGTGGATAGTCAGATTTACCTGCCTTGAGGTAGTCGATATAGCGGTCACGGTCTTCTTGACTACCATGGACAATCTTTTCAGCCAGAGCTGAGGCTGCCGCAAAGCCTGTTGAATATTGATATACATAGTAGTTATAGTAGAAATGTGGAATGCGTGCCCACTCGTATTGGATTTCAGGATTGTCTTCCTTACTCAAACCATAATACTCTTGGTTCAAGTCTGCGTAGAGTTTATTTAAGAAATCACTTGTCAAGACTTCACCATTTTGATCCGCTTGGTGAATAGCGTGTTCAAACTCAGCAAATTGAGTTTGACGGAAAACTGTTCCACGGAAACCATCTAGGAAGTTATTGAGAATAGCAAAGCGAGTTGCATCATCTTCCACTTCTTCCAATAATTTCTCCGTCAAGATATTTTCATTGGTAGTTGAGGCAATCTCAGCCAAGAAGATAGAATAATCTCCGTAAACATAAGGCTGCGTTTCACGAGTATAGCTTGAGTGCATACTGTGACCAGTCTCATGGACAAGAGTAAAGAGATTGTCTAAATTGTCCTGCCAATTAAGTAGCATAAAGGCATTGGTATCGTAAGAACCACCAGAGTAAGCACCTGAACGCTTGCCTTGGTTTTCGTAAACATCAATCCAACGCTCGCTGAAGGCACGTTTGACACGGCTCAAGTAATCCTCACCCAAGACTGCCAAGGCATCTTCTGCTTTTTTCAAGGCTTCTCGGTAGGTAAAACTGTATTCAACAGAAGAAAGTGGTGTGTAGACATCGTACATCTTGAGGTCTGAAATTCCCAAGATTTTTGAACGAAGTTCAAGGTAACGATGCAAGAGTGGCAAATGCTTGCGAACTGCTGCTACCAAATTGTCATAAACACTTTCTGGAACAAAATTGGCTGCTAGGGCTGCATGACGAGCGCTCTTGTAGTTGCGAACTTTGGCACGGTAGTTTTGCACCTTAACATTGGTTTGCAAGGTTTTGGCATAGGTGTGTTGGAATTGTTGATAAGTCGCATAAAGAGCTTGATAGGCACCACGACGAACCTCACGATTTTTAGACTCCATCAAACGTGTGTAAGTCCCATGAGATAGCTGAACTTCCTTACCATCATCGTCAAGAACATAAGGGAACACAATATCCGCATTGTCCAAGATAGCGAAGGTTTCACTTGCCGAACCAAAGATTTCCCCAGCTCCAGCCAATAATTCTTCTTCGCGTTGTGAAAGAACGTGATCCTTGCCTTGCAAAAGCTTGTCAAAATAGTGTTGATAAACCTGCAATTTTGGCTGAGCTTCTAAAAAGTCAGCATACTGCTCTTCACTAATCTCCATAAATTCAGGTTCATAGAATGAAAAGGCTTGGTCTAGCTGGCTATAGAGAGTCATGGCCTTGGCATAGTACTCTTGGTACTTGGCTTCACGTGTGTCTTGGTCATTCTTCATATGAGCATAAACGTAAAGCTTCTCCATTTGGCGTTCCATTTCAAGAGAAAATTCAGTAATTTCGAGTAGACTATCCGCACTATCCAGGAGATGGCCTTCATACTGGGCTACTGTCTCCAATTGTTCTGTTATATCTTTTAAGGCTTCTTCCCAAGCCTGGTCAGTTGGGTAGATCGTTGATAGATCCCATGTATCTTTTTCATTTATTTCATGTCTTTGTAATACCATTAGATTCCTCCATCCTTTCTATTCTACCATATTTTTTAAGAAATATTGCTGATAAAAGGCTGGTGGATAGAGCATTTGCCAATCATTTTGAGGATTTTCTTGATAATAGGTTTGAAAATACAGATAATAGCGAATCAAATCTTGCTCAATTTGGCAAAAATTACCTACTAGTGGTCGAATTTGTGGATACCATTCTTTTAGCCCATAAGTCAGGAGATTTTCTCCCTTTTTATAGGCTTCTGCTTGTTCTTTCATCCAAATGGGATTTTGATAGTACAGTTGTTGCCGGATATAACGACAGATGTCCTTGTCCTGAGAAACTGTAAAATGAGATATTTTTTGTTTCTTATAGGGAAAACGTAATATCTCCAGTAAACTACCGTGACCATAGGGAAATTCCTTAATCTGATAATGGAGTTTACCTCGGAGATCCTGGTGAATCAGGTATTTGAGTCTTAAAACTTGTTTTTCACTGTCTACTTCCCAAACATAAAATCCCATGTTTTGACTAAAGTATAGAAAACCTTCTTGTAGACGAGTCAAACGCTCCTTGAGCCACAGTTTTTTTCCCAGCAACCACAGTACTTGGTAACCCTGACTACGATAGCCCTCGCTACGCTCTTTAAGAACTTTTTGAGGCAAGGGACTACATTGAACCTCTAAGGCTAGAGACCCATTTACAAATACATCCGCAATCTGTTTAAGCTCTGGAAGCAGGTATTCTAATTGCACCTCTGCCGCTTTTTTCAACCACTGATAGAGAGATTCCTTATTGGCCAAGTGTTCTGGACTTTCATTTTCAAATGAAAAACCACAGTCTTTTAAAGATTTATGGGCAAAATGGATCCGGACACTTGGTCCTTGACGCAAACGGAGCTGACCTCCACAAGCTGGGCAGGTGTATGCTTGCTTCTCAAGCTTATCCTCTAACACATTTACCAATTCTCCCCTAGAATCTCTCGCAACAAACATGATTTCCCTCCTTTTCTATATTATTCGTAAAAAAGAAAAAAGATCAGGAAAATTCCTAATCTTCATTCATGTTTATTTGATTTTCTTAGCTAGCATGGTCGCAAAGCGTAGTTGAATACGATTGCCATTCTCATCGCGACGGTGCAGATGGCCAGGATTTTCATTGTACTTAACCAATTCCCAGTCCTTGTAATAGTCTGCCAATTCTCCTTCTTTAAAGGTGAATGGGAAGTTCACAGAGCAAGGATAATCCTCCGTGTCCATAGCACAAACGATAAGATTGTAACCACCAACACTGGTTTTCTCCTGCATATTTTGAATAATAGCTGGAATGCGGTCCGCTTGTAGAAACATGAGAACAACTGTTGAAACGATAAAATCATATTCTTTCCCAATACTGGCTGAATTGATATCGTAAAGACCAACAGGCATATCTAGGTCTTCCTGCTCAACAATGCTTTGCAAGATTTCAAGAGATAATTCATTTTGATCTACAGCTGTCACATCAAAACCATTCTGTGCAAGAAAGAGAGAGTTACGGCCCTGACCACAGCCCAAATCCAAGGCTTTCCCTGGTTTTACTGTCTGCATTGCCTCTAGGACCTCTGAATGAACAGGATTGGTATTGTATTTCTTAGGAAAATAATCCTCAGGTTTACAATAAAATTCCAAGTACCATTCTACATCGTCTGTTACAGCCTCCACTCGGTGCCAGGCTTGTGGTTGCGCCATTGGATTGTCAGCCCCTGCTTCAAATAGGTGTTCAGCTAGAACCTCACCATCCTCTGTCAATTCAATAAACTTGAGAGTTCCTTTTAAAACAGTAATCTTGCCCCAAGTCCCAACCTTGGTATTGTGCTTTTGCTGAACAGCCTCTGGCATGGTTTCTTTAGTCCACAAAGGCATGCGTTTATAGGCAACTAGTTTTTCCATCTTCATTCCTCTTTTTATCGCTGATTAACAGCTTTCATAACACGCGCAATATCGCGATTCTGCTCACGACGTTTGATTGACTCCCGTTTATCATAGTCATGCTTCCCTTTAGCTAAACCTAAAAGGAGCTTGGCATAACCATCTTTGATATAGACTTTAAGAGGAACCAGGGTCATTCCTGTTCCTTTGGTCTCTTGTTCCAACTTTTGGATTTGCTTTTTATGAAGTAAGAGTTTTCGACGACGTTCTGGTTCTTGGTTCCAGATATTGCCCTCTTCGTAAGGAGCGATATGAACATTGCTCAACCAGACTTCTCCATTTTTTACTTGGGCAAAGCCATCCTTGAGATTGATTCGAGCAGCTCTCACACTCTTGATTTCAGTTCCAGTCAGGACCATTCCTGCCTCTAACGTATCTACGATAGTATAGTCGTGGCGCGCCTTTTTATTTTGTGCGACGACCTTTCCCTCGCCCTTTGCCATGCTTGGCTCCTTTCTTAGCTACTTCCTTGTAAAAGGGTTTCTTTCCTTTTTTCTTCTTGTCTTTTTGTGAATGCTTGCGCTTATCATTTGAGCGTCCTGATTTTCTCTTATCTTCCTTCTTATCTGAACGACGACTTGAACCACGCCCTCTATCATTACGATTAGACTGTTTCAAGCCTTTTTCAATCACATCAAACTCACTTGGAATATAAGAGAAGTCAATTTCACCAGTCATCTTATCCGCTCTTTCAACTCGAATACGAATCTGTTGTCCTACACGGAAGGTAATACCTGATTTCTCTCCACGAAGAGTCAAATCACGCTCATTGAAATGATAAAATTCAGGTAGATTAGTGATGTGAATCAAGCCTTCAACTGTGTTTGGCAATTCGACAAAGAGACCGAATTTAACAATGCTAGACACAACCGCATCGTACTCTTCACCCACGTATTCTTCCATGAACTCAGCCTTTTTCATGGCTTCGACTTCACGCTCAGCCTCAATGGCACGACGTTCACGGTTGGAAGACTGGGTCGCAATCTCTGGAATCACTTGCTCAAAATGCTCTGCTATTTCCTTAGAACGGCCGTAATCACGAATCATACGGTGAACAAGAAGGTCTGGATAACGACGAATCGGACTAGTAAAGTGAGTATAATAGTCAGCAGCAAGTCCATAGTGGCCGTGATTGTGCTCAGAATAGCGAGCCTGCTGCATGGAGCGAAGAAGCATCATGGACAATACATCCGCATAAGGTTCGCCCTCAACAGTACGCATGATGTCTTGAAGCGCCTCCTGGCTAATCTCACTGGCAGTCCCATAAATGCGCAAGCCAAAGCTCGAAGCATAATCAATAAACTTCTGAATCTTTTCAGCCTTTGGCTCCTCGTGAATCCGATAGATAAAAGGCAAATCCAACTTACTAAAATGCTCAGCCACTGTTTCGTTGGCCATCAACATGAAGGACTCAATCATGCGCTCGGCAACACCACGCTGACGAAGAACGATATCAACAGGCTTACCTTGTTTATCCACTAAAATCTTAGCTTCATTGGTATCAAAATTGAGGGCTCCACGTTTCACACGCATGTTTTCTAGCCTTTCATGAAGCTTGGCCATAAGTTCTATACTAGGAACAATTTTCTGATACTCTTGTCTCTTTTCCTCGTCGCCAGCTAGGATGTCATTGACATCGCTGTAGGTCATACGAAAGCTTGTCTTGATAACCGTTTGTGTAATGGTGTAATTGACCACACGACCACGTTTATCAATTTCCATAATAGCAGATTGGGTCAGACGGTCAACTTGAGGATTGAGGGAGCAGATGCCATTCGACAGTCTTTCTGGAAGCATTGGCACCACACGGTCTGTCACATAGACAGAAGTCGCACGATTAAGGGCTTCCTTATCAAGGGCAGAGCCCTCAGTTACATAATAAGAAACATCTGCGATGTGAACTCCGAGTTCGATATTTCCATTTTTCAAAGGCTTGATGTGAACTGCGTCGTCCAAGTCCTTGGCGTCAGCACCATCAATGGTAAAGATAATCTCATCTCTTAGATCTAGACGACCTTCCATATCTTTTTGAGACGGAGCATCAGGCACACTTTCTGCTTCCTTAACAACAGCCTCTGGAAATTCTGAGACAATGTCCATAGACTCCAAAACCTCAAGAACATCAATTCCGACATCCGTTGAATGCCCAACCACATCTAGAACACTCGCGACAAAGAAATCATGTTTCTTGCTTGGGTATTTATCGATAAAGACCTTGAGAACTTCTGTTCCTTCTAGCTTTAGAGCTGGCTTCTTAACATAAATCGGTTGACTGATTTTCTGGTTTTTCGAACGGATGTAGCCTGCATACTTAGGCTTTTCCTGATCTAGAACGATTTGACCGAGAACTGTTGTCAGGCTGTGTTCTAAGATATCAATAATTTTTGCTTCTGCTGCTGTTCCCTTATTGCGGTCAGCGACTTTCTTGATAACGACCTCAACGGTATCACCATCAATAGCATAGTTGACATCGTTTTTCCCTACAAAAAGGTCGTCCTCTTCGCCTTCCAGACTAACAAAGCCAAAGCCATTTTTATGAGCATGAAAAATCCCCTTGAGAGTAATCTCATGTTTTTTCTTGACTTCCAAGGTCAGACTTCCATCTTCTTCAAAGCGAATCTGGTGTTTTCTTTCCATTAGGGACAAGGTTTTAATCAACTCACGAAAATCCTTGGAACCGTCTTTTCCCAAAACCTGAGCCAAGTCATTGACAGTCACCTTTCCCTTATCTTGTAAATATTCTTTTATTCTATCTTTCATATTTTCTTTCTAGATTTTTTAATTTTCTTTTACTGCAAAACCTTCTTAAACATCCTTTAAAAATAAAAAGAGGCAAAGACCTAGTCCTGCCCATTATTTTCTTATCTACTTGATAATACCGTCAATGCTAAGGCAATGGCTAGCCAGAAAAAGACTAAAATCCCTGTCAAACGCTGCATTACAGCTTCGAAACCGCGTGCTTTACTGCGTTCAAACAAATCACCTGAGCTGGCATCAAATACATTGCTGGATTGGTTTTTGGTTGGTTGCATGAAAATTGCAATCACAATCACAACAGATAATACTAATAAAATGGTTAATAATAGGTTATACATATCAAACTCCTTAAAATCCCTATTATTTTACCATAAAATCTACTTAGATTCAAGATGTAGGGTTACTTTTCTTTCCTTGGGACAATACTTTAAAACCTCAATCTTGTCTGGATGGGTTTTTGAATTTTTACTGGTTAGGTAATTGATACTGCCACAAGAGGAGCATTTGAGATTAATTTTTACTCGCACTAGATTTCCTTTACTTTTAATAATGTTCGAAATTGAAGAAGGTTAAAGAGACAACTAAAGGCAACACAAAGGCTTGTCGCATAGAAGACTGCATGGTAGCCAAATTTTCCTGCTACTGCAGAACCTGCCATAGGCCCAACGACACCTCCCAGATAAAAGAATACCTGATTGAAGGCAAAGACCCTCGAAATGCCGGCTTTGGGGGTCATTTTACTGAGAAGGGCATTAACTCCGGGAATCAAGGCACCGGTTCCCAATCCAAAGAGGAAACGATAGAGTCCTAGTTGAAGCGGGCTAGAGGCATTGGCACAGAGGAGATAGATGATAACTGAATAAAACTGGGCTACAACCAAGAGGCGATGGTTGCCCACCTTGTCACCTAGCTTTCCCATGACTCCTGCACTCATCATACTGGAAAATCCCATACTGGATACAATCAAACCAGATACAAAAAGAAGATTCTCTGTCTGGCCTAAGTCGCGTACATACAGAGCTAAGATAGGGCCGATTGATTGGGCTGAAAATTGGATGACAAAACTGGTCAGAAAGAGGTTGACCAAAAGATAGGGATATTTAACTGATGTAAATAATTCCTTTGTTGGGATGGCCTTTTCCTTGGCTACTGGTTGAAAATCTTCCTTGATAAAGCAAATAGTCAAAACAGCGGCTAAGAACAGAAAACTACCAACCAGTAAGAAAACAGTACGAATTCCAAATAATTCTGCGATAAAGCCACCAATAAAGGGACCAGTTAGAGTACCTGCAACTACGCCTGTAGACAAAGTACCTAAGGCAGAGCCTGATTTCTCCTTGGGAACCTGACTTGCTATCAAGGCTGTGGCATTAGGAACAAATCCTGCAAATATACCGTTTAATAAACGAAGAAAGATTAACCAATAGATATTTGGTACAAAAGCCAATCCCCCCATAGTAATGGTCATGGCCATGCCTGCTCGAATCATCATGGGTTTTCGACCGTATTTGTCAGCAAGAATACCCCAGATAGGAGAAAAGAGCGACGCAGAAATAGCAGAGACAGAAATAGCTAAGCCTGCATAAAAAGCGACTTGCTCACTCCCTACACCTAGATTTTCCACAAAGATGGGCATAAAAGGCACAACTAAGGAAATACTGGCTCCTGTCAGAAAATTACCAAACCAGGCAATGCGCAAATTATCCTTCCAGTTAATCTCTGTCATCTTGCCTACCTCCCTCAAGAAGGGTAAGTACTTGAGTAAGAAGCTGGTCTTGATTTCCATTGTTGTTTAAAACATGGCTGGCCAAATCTTTCTTTTTCTCTACAGGCCACTGGGCTGCCAGACGAAACTCAGCTTCATCTTTGGACAAGCGGTCCCTTTTCATTAAGCGTTCCACTTGGATATCTCGGTCCACATAGACCAACCAAGTCTCATCAAACCAAGAGGCATAGTCTTGTTCAAAAAGCAAGGGAATATCCATGAAGAAAATCTCTTCTGTCTGAGCCAACTGGTCTCTCAACGTAGCTAGTTCCTCACGGATAATCTCTCCTTGAGTTATCCTAGACCATTCTCGCTCTTCAGGATTTGAAAAGATAAGACTAGCTAGGATAGGGCGATTGAGTTCTCCGTTTTCTAATATAATTTCTTGCCCAAAGTGCTGTACTAGAGCCTCAAACAGACGACCACCAGGTTTCTGTAGTTGGTGAACAAGAGCGTCGGCATCCACTACTTGCAAGCCTTGATTTCTTAGAAAATTTGTCACTGTTGACTTACCAGAGGCAATTCCTCCTGTGATTCCGATGATTTTCCCCATCAGTCCCTCCTTTGACAGTTTGGACAAAAGTGGGTGCCTCGTCCGCCTAATTGGATTTTCTCAATGATGGTACCACAGCGTACACATTCTTGACCAGCCTTATCATAGACCTGATGAAAATCCTGCATAGTTCCATCTTCACCAAAAGCGTTGGTATAGGTCCGAATGGTGGAGCCACCTTTTTCAACAGCCTGTCCCAAAACAGCAATGGTCTGGTCATGAATCACTGAAGCTTCTTCTGCCGTCAAACTCTGTGAAGGTCTGGCTGGATGAACCTGAGCTCGCCATAGAACCTCATCCACATAGATATTGCCAAGTCCAGCTACCAAGGTCTGGTCTAGAAGATGGGATTTGATAGGCTTTTTAGATTTAGTTAGAGCAGATTGAAAGACCTGTAAATCAAAGTCTTGTTCGCTTGGTTCAGGACCTAATTTTTTAGAAATAAAGTAGGCGTATAAAAGGTCAGGAGCCAAGAGTTCCATAGTACCAAACTTGCGTACATCCTCATAAACAAGCGTCCCACCATCTTCAAACTGAAAAAAAACATGGGCATGCTTGCGTTCAGGTACTTGGTCTGGATAGTAAAAATACTTGCCCTCCATCCGCAAATGGGAAATCAAGACCTTGTCTGTCAGGTAAAAAAGCAAATATTTGCCCCGACGTCCCATTGACTCAATAATCTGACCAGACACTTCCTTTTGAAATTCGTCCAAATCCGTCTTAATCATCTTGGGATAGCGAATCTCTATACTCGAAATCTTCTTTCCCAAAATCAATTTTTCTAAGCCACGACGAACGGTTTCAACCTCAGGTAATTCAGGCATAAGTCCTCCTTCTGTAAAAACAAGAAGCAGGCATGAGCCCACCTCTACTTAGTATTCTTTTTCATTATAGCCAAAGTCAGCCAAATCTAGCTTTTTATCGCGCCAGTTTTTCTTGACCTTGACCCAGGTTTCTAGGAAGACCTTATCTCCTAGCATCAGTTCAATATCGCGACGGGCCATGCTACCGATTTTCTTAAGCATAGCGCCACCTTTACCGATGATAATCCCTTTTTGGCTATCTCGCTCGACCATGATGGTTGCACGGATATGAACCTTGTCTGTCTCTTCATCTCGTTTCATCGAATCAACCACTACAGCAACTGAGTGAGGGATCTCTTCGCGAGTTAGGTGCAAGACTTTCTCGCGAACCATTTCTGAAACCAAGAATCGTTCTGGATGGTCTGTGATTTGATCAGATGGGAAATATTGGAAACCTTCGTCCAGATTTTCACTCAAAATATCCACTAGACGAGAGACGTTATTCCCTTGAAGAGCTGAGATTGGAACGATTTCCTTAAAGTCCATTTGATTACGAAAATCATCAATCTGAGACAAAAGCTGGTCTGGATGAACCTTATCGATCTTGTTCACCACCAGAATAACAGGAACCTTAGCAGCCTTGAGACGCTCGATAATCATATCGTCCCCCTTACCACGCGCTTCATCAGCAGGCACCATGAAAAGAACGGTATCCACTTCACGAAGGGTGCTATAGGCAGATTCGACCATGAAATCTCCGAGAGCTGTTTTAGGTTTGTGAATCCCTGGTGTGTCGATAAAGACAATTTGCTCCTTATCAGTTGTGTAAATTCCCATAATTTTGTTGCGCGTTGTCTGCGCCTTGTCACTCATAATGGCAATCTTTTGCCCCATGACATGATTTAAAAAAGTTGACTTCCCAACGTTGGGACGTCCTAAAATGGCTACAAAGCCTGATTTAAAAGTCATAATTTCCTCTTGCTATTTAAAATAATAAATCCCAGATTCGTGGGAGAAAAATCAATGCGCCTGTTAAGGCTGCGAAAAGAGAGACCACTAATACCGCGCCAGCCGCCATATCCTTGGCATTTTTAGCCAGCATAGAAAAGTGATAGTGACTGGCCAAATCCACCACATTCTCGATAGCAGAATTGATAATTTCAAAGGCTACTACCAAAAAAATGCTCAAAAGGAGAAAGAGCCATTCGATTCGTGACACCTGAAAAACAAAACCTGCGAGGATGACCACGAGAGCCGTCACCGCATGTTTTCGCATATTGCGTTCTTCCTTTATGGCAGTAAAAATTCCTGTAAGAGCAAATTCTAAACTGGATATCAGGTCACGATTTTTCCATTTTCGTTTATTGTCTTGTGAGTCCATAGGCTGTCAAAATTTCTTCTTGTAAACCGAACATCTCCGCTTCTTCTTCCGGAGTGTAGTGATCATAGCCGTTAATATGTAAAAAGCCGTGTACTGCCAAGAAGCCCATCTCACGCTCAAAGCTGTGGCCATATTCCTCAGCCTGCTCATGAGCCTTATCAATAGAGATGAACAATTCCCCAATATAGGCATCAAACTCAGACATCATCTCTGCTAATTCTGGATTTTCAAGCAAATCTTCTTCGTCAAAGGCAATTTCCAACTCTGGTTTATATTCAAGGCTGATGACATCTGTCGGACGGTCGGTGTCACGGTACTCCAGATTGAGTTCATGACTACGCTCATTGGTCACAAAGGTAACTGCCATCTCCTTGTCTTCTTTTCCTAATTTTTGGGCTGCAAATTCCAAAATCTCTTGGGTTTGTTGCAACATTTCTTTTGAAACTTGACCAGTTTCATCTACCATTTCAATATACATGTGCTTCTCGTTTCTCTTTACTTGGCTTTATTATACCACATTTCCATGATTTTATTCTACCTTTTTGATATAATACTATGGAATACAATCACAAGGAGAGAACGATGTCATTTGACGGATTTTTTTTACACCACATGGTTGAGGAATTGCAAAGAGAATTAGTGAATGGTCGCATTCAGAAAATCAATCAACCTTTTGAACAAGAGTTGGTCTTGCAAATCCGTAGCAATCGCCAAAGTCATCGCCTGCTCCTTTCTGCCCATCCAGTTTTTGGACGCATTCAGCTGACCCAAACAACTTTTGAAAACCCAGCCCAGCCTTCTACCTTTATCATGGTTTTAAGAAAATATTTGCAGGGTGCCCTGATTGAATCGATTGAGCAAGTGGAAAATGACCGTATTGTGGAAATGACAGTTTCCAATAAAAACGAAATTGGAGACCATATCCAGGCTACCTTGATTATCGAGATTATGGGTAAACACAGTAATATTCTACTGGTCGATAAAAGTAGCCACAAAATCCTCGAAGTCATTAAACACGTTGGTTTTTCACAAAATAGCTACCGCACCTTACTTCCAGGATCGACCTATATCGCTCCGCCAAGTACGGAATCTCTCAATCCTTTTACAATCAAGGACGAGAAACTCTTTGAAATCCTGCAAACACAGGAAACGACAGCTAAGAACCTTCAAAACCTCTTTCAAGGTCTGGGACGTGATACGGCAAATGAATTGGAAAGCATACTGGTTAGTGATAAACTATCTACTTTCCGTAACTTTTTCAATCAAGAAACCAAACCATGCTTGACTGAGACTTCCTTCAGTCCAGTTCCTTTTGCAAATCAAGTGGGAGAGCCTTTTGCAAATCTTTCTGATTTGTTGGACACCTACTATAAGGACAAGGCTGAGCGCGACCGCGTTAAACAGCAAGCCAGTGAACTCATTCGTCGTGTTGAAAATGAACTTCAGAAAAACCGCCACAAACTCAAAAAACAAGAAAAAGAGTTACTGGCGACAGACAACGCTGAAGAATTTCGTCAAAAAGGGGAATTGCTGACAACCTTCCTCCATCAAGTGCCTAACGACCAAGAACAGGTTATCCTAGACAACTACTACACCAATCAACCTATCACGATTGCGCTTGATAAGGCCTTGACTCCCAACCAGAATGCCCAACGCTATTTTAAACGGTATCAGAAACTCAAAGAAGCTGTCAAATACTTGACTGATCTGATTGAGGAAACCAAGGCAACCATTCTCTATCTGGAAAGTGTAGAAACCGTCCTTAACCAAGCTGGACTGGAAGAAATCACTGAAATCCGTGAAGAATTGATTCAAACTGGCTTTATCCGCAGAAGACAACGGGAGAAAATCCAGAAACGCAAAAAGCCAGAACAATATCTAGCAAGCGATGGCAAAACCATCATCTATGTCGGCCGAAACAACCTACAAAACGAGGAGTTAACCTTTAAAATGGCCCGCAAGGAGGAACTTTGGTTCCATGCCAAGAATATCCCTGGAAGCCACGTTGTCATCTCAGGCAATCTTGATCCTTCCGATGAAGTCAAGACAGACGCGGCAGAACTAGCCGCCTACTTCTCTCAAGGTCGCCTGTCGAATCTGGTGCAGGTGGATATGATCGAAGTCAAAAAACTCAACAAACCAACTGGTGGAAAACCCGGCTTTGTCACTTACACAGGGCAAAAGACCCTCCGTGTCACACCAGATCCAGAAAAAATCGCATCCATGAAAAAATCCTGATTTTACTTGAAATCAGGATTTTTAACTTACTATTCACTCAAATCATATCCAATTATAGGACTAATCTTTGCCACCTAGTTTCTCATTGATTTTCATCATCACACTAGCAATTTTTTCACCCCAATAAGGGTCTGAGGCATATTCAACATTCATACCAGACGCCTTGTTTCCAAGGAAAGTTCTGCCCCTATCGATATAATTTTCCTTAATCCACTTGCTTGCACCTAAAATTCCCTTATCCACATCATCAAATGTCTTGGCAGAAAGGTAAGGAGTCGTATCATAGGCTGTAATTCCAAAGAAATTATTCTTATCTTTGGCAATCTTGCTACGTCCCCAGTCGCTTTCTAAGGCACTATGGGCAAGAAGGTAAAGGGCATTGATATGGTAATGTTCTTCGGCTTCCTTAAAGGTAGCTCCCTTGTTCTCCAAGAGACTATTATTAATATTTAGCAGACTAAATACCTTATCCAAGTCTTCAGCACTATAGTTTGTAACCTCTGTCAAGTCTTTGAAAAGGAAGGGATTCTCAAGCTTAAAACCATCAAAATGCAACCCATCTGCCGAATAATATTTCTTGCCTACTTCCATATCAGAAAGATGAGCAGCTACTGGGATACTAGCATTCTGAGCCACATAGTGATAAAAACGGTGTCCATCACTCTCATAATAAGGGATAAAATCCTTGCTGGCATCTAGTGCTTGTAAATCTTCTGTTTTCATATAGCCTGACAAGCCAGAAATAGTAATAGCCAGGCGCTTGTCATCACTTTTTCTATCCTTATCCAGCCAAACAACACTACCTTGCGATATATAGGACAGTTTTTCACCATCTGCATTATAGATATTTGCAGTAACTGGAAGAACCTGATAATAATCAGAGCTAGTCTTGGATTCCTTATGCCACTTTCCATCGTTTCCTAGCTGATGACCATCAATAGTCTCATTTTTTGCCATGTAGCCACCGGATTTGAAGTAGTACCAGGCTTGACTTTTAGAATCGTATACCCATTCTTTCTCAGCCATTTTGCCATCAGACTTGAGATAAAACCATGACTCCTTATCCAAAATCCATTCATTGGCTGCCATATAGCCACCGGATTTTAGATAATAATAGTGACCATTTTCGAAAATCCATTCTTTATCAGCATGATTTCCATTTTCTTTGATATAAAACCAAGATTGGTATTGTTTGTCAAAAAGCCAACCTTGCTGTACTTTAGCGCCACTAGCACTCACATAAGCCTGTTCAATCCACTGACTTGTCAGTAAATAACCACCAAATTTGAAATAATAGTCCTTACCTTTGATTTGGAGCCATTCTTTCTCTGCGTGTTGTCCATCTGCTTTGATATAAAACCAAGCATCATATTGAGAATCATAGACCCAGTCTTCTATTACCTTGGCACCTGTAGCACCGACATAGGAAGCTCCTAGCCAAGCATTTCTTTTCATCTTTCCATCTTGGTCAAGATAATAGAGGACTCCCTTGTCTTCTATCCATTCTGACTTGGCCATATAGCCACCAGATTTGAGGTAAAAATAGTCATCACCTTGCTTTAGCCATTCATTTTCAGCATAGTTGGCATCTTCTTTTATATAAAACCAAGATTGATAGTGAGCATCAAAAACCCACTCATTAGCTGCTTGACTCCCATCTGCTTTCAGGTATTGTTTTCCTTGCCAAGTACCATCACTAGCCATTGCACTCTCTGGTCTGGCTAAGAAAAATAGCAGAGCTAAAAAAACAAATCTCAATTTCTTCATAAACTTTCTTCCTCTGTTCTTTCTATTTTATTGTATCAAAATTCTCTATAATCAACATTACAAACTGATAAAAAATCAAGAACAGATTGATTGCAGTTTACCTCAGAGACTCTTTTACTTCCTTGCGTAGATTTTCTAGACTGCTTATACCATATTTATCCATAACCTTTGGTAAATTTTCGATAATATCAGGACAGGCGTAAGGATTGGTAAAGTTGGCTGTTCCAACTCCTATAGCAGATGCTCCAGCCAGATACATTTCTAGGGCAGCTTCAGCCGAATCCACTCCTCCCATTCCAATGATAGGCAGGTCTGTTGTTTGGGCGACTTGGCGGATAAGTTTGAGGGCTACTGGAAAGACTGCTGGACCAGACATTCCACCTGTTCCATTGGCCAAGATTGGTTTTCTGGTTTTGAGATCAAAACGCATTCCAACCAGAGTATTAATCATAGTCAAGCCACTTGCTCCTGCATCCTCTGCTGCCTTTGCGACAGTAACGATATCGGTCACACTAGGAGTTAGTTTGACATAAACTGGTACATCAGAGGCTTCCACAGCTGCTTTCACCACATCATAAGCTAGATCTGGATCTTGACCAATCAAGAGTCCATGATTACAGTGGTCAACGTTGGGGCAAGAAATATTGAGCTCGATAGCCTTTACATTAGCTGCTTTAGAAATTCCTCGAGAAACAGCAGCATACTCTTGTTTTGAAAAACCAGCTACATTGGCAATAATAGGAAGATTTGGATATTCTCTTTCCAGCCAAGTTAGCTTTTCGGCCAAAACAACTTCCAAACCAGGATTTTGCAAACCGATTGCATTGAGCATACCAGCGGGAGTTTCTGCCACCCTTGGAGTTGGATTTCCAAAACGTGGTTCAAGTGTTGTCGCCTTGATCATAATAGAACCTAAAAGGTCTAAATCATAATACTTGGCATACTCTTGTCCAAAGCCAAAACATCCTGATGCTGGAATAATCGGATTTTTCAAATCCAAGCCTGGTAGAGAAACTTGTAAACGATTTCTAGTCATAATTTTCTCCTTATAATACAACTGTTCCTGTGCGGAAAACAGGACCATCTTCACAGACACGTTGGCTGACCGTCTCGCTTTCTGGCACTTTTAGGACGCAGGCATAGCAAGCCCCCATCCCACAAGCCATACGAGATTCTAGAGATAGATAGGCTCTTGGATGGTCATAAAAGGTTTGATTGATATACTTCATCATTCCAGGCGCCCCACATGAGTAAACAGCATCAAACTGACTGTCTAAATCCTTGATAACAACGGAAACATTTCCCTTAATGCCATAAGAACCATCATCTGTTGTTACAAATACCTGCCCATATTGAGCTAATTCAATCTCCAAAATAACAGCATCCTTATTAGCAAAACCGAGAACTGTCACTACTTTCACACCACGCGCATGCAATTCCTTGGCTACCTCAAGCAAGGGCGGAACACCAATCCCCCCACCAACAAGGAGAACCTGACTCTGCTCATCAAGGTCAGACAAGTCAAATCCATTTCCCTGAGGTCCCATCACATCAAGAGTATCTCCCTGACTTAAGGTTGAAAAAATAGCTGTACCAGCACCTTCAATCCGATAAATGAGGTGACACTGCTTCTTTACCTTATCAATAGACGAAATTGAAATAGGACGACGCAAAAGATGGGCATCATCAGGCACACGCAGATGAAGAAATTGGCCTGCCCGCATAGCTTCAACCATTTCCCCTTCTAGGACTAATTCAAAGATTGCTGGCGCGATTTCCTCCTGTGCAACCACCTTCATGGTTTCCAAGCGAATAGCACCCAAACGTTTCTTACATGTGGGATTCATGACTTTTCCTCCTTAAATTTTAAGGGGACCAGACAAAGAAAAGACCTTGCTAGTGCAAGGCCTCAGTTAAAATCGTACAACACAAGAGAGCATACTCAAAAAGTCTCCTCTAGAAAATTGTACTATTCTTTTATCTGACACCTTGTGAGTCTCTCTGGACTCCCCTTAAAGGTTAAATTTTTACCAGTATACTCTTTCAGCTAAAAAAAGTCAAGTAGAAAACGAACATTCTACTTGACCTCACGAGATTATTTTTCACGAATAACTTCGACCTTGTAGCCATCAGGGTCTTTGACAAAGTAATAGTTAGGTGCAGTTCCTGGTAGGCCATTTGGCTCGGTAACTTCATAACCTTTTGCACTGTGCTCTTGATGAAGAGCTTCAAGATCAGGTGTACTTAGGGCGATGTGGGCAAACCCATCTCCAACCACATAAGGACCGTGATCGTAGTTATAAGTCAACTCCAACTCATAGTCGTCACCCTCAAGACCTAGATAAACAATCGTGAAGGCATGATCTGGAAAATCTCTGCGACGCAATTCTTTAAATCCAAAAGCATATTGATAAAATGCAATTGATTTTTCAAGGTTTTCTACTCGCAAGCAAGTGTGTAGCATTTTTGAAGCCATATTGTTCTCCTTTATTTTCAAAAAGACTGGGACAATCCTGTTCCAGTCTTATCTGTTATTATTTACCAAGTTTTGCTTTAGCTGCATCTGCAAGAGCTGTGAAAGCTGCTGCATCGTTAACAGCCAAGTCAGCAAGCATTTTACGGTTAACTTCGATCTCAGCCAATTTCAAACCATGCATCAATTGTGAGTATGAAAGTCCGTTCATACGAGCTGCCGCGTTGATACGAGTGATCCACAATTTGCGGAAGTCACGTTTTTTCTGACGACGGTCACGGTATGCATAGTAGTAAGAGTTCATTACTTGTTCTTTTGCAGTACGGAACAAGATGTGTTTAGCTCCATAGTAACCTTTTGCTAATTTAAGAATACGTTTACGACGTTTGCGTGATACAACGCCACCTTTAACACGTGCCATGTTTTATTTCCTCCAAATATTTCCTAGAATTGTTTACTTACGGTCAAGCTATTATTTCAAGCGAGTAAGCATTGCTTTGATACGTTTGTAGTCTCCTGAATGCACCATAGATGCTTTACGAAGATGACGACGTTGTTTCTTAGTTTTTCCGTGGAAACGGTGAGAAGTGTAAGCACGGAAACGTTTAAGTCCACCAGAACCTGTACGTTTGAAACGTTTAGCTGATGCGCGGTGTGTTTTTTGTTTTGGCATGATTTTTTCTCCTTTATTTAACTTTCTGACAATTATTTTTTGTCAGTCGCTGGCGCCAATTGCATGAACATTTGACGTCCATCCATTTTAGCACGTTGTTCGATGATGGCAATATCTTGAGTTGCTTCAGCAAACTCGGCTAAAACTTTTGCACCAATCTCTTTATGGGTAATCATACGACCCTTAAAGCGAATAGATACCTTAACTTTATTTCCTTTTTCAAGGAATTTGCGTGCATTGCGAAGTTTTGTATCAAAGTCACCCTTGTCAATAGTTGGACTTAGACGAACTTCTTTCACAGTAACAACACTTTGTTTTTTACGTTGTTCTTTTTGCTTCTTCTGGTACTCAAATTTGAACTTACCGTAGTCCATAATTTTTGCAACAGGCGGTTTGGCTTGGGGTTGAATCAATACTAGGTCAACATTAGCGTTATCAGCCAAAGCTTGCGCTTCACTGAGTGGCTTGATACCTAGCTGTTCTCCTTCAAGACCAATCAAGCGAACTTCACGTACACGAATCTCATCATTGATGAATAAGTCTTGCTTTGCTATGGTTTTCACCTCTTTTGTTTTATTAGAGAAAAACAATAGCGGACTCGTAAATATACAAGCCCGCACGTTATGATAGCGTTTCTTAGAAACTTTTCATCCGTAGGGCCAGGCAACTTGATGTCACAAGGCGAGAAGCTCTCACTTCTGCTTTTCTCAACTTTTATATGATACCAAGTTTTCTAGCTCTTGTCAAGATAAAAAGTTATTTTTTTGAAAAGTTTCTGCTCGTTAACCAACTGTTTGGATCTTCCATCTATTCCAACCTTTAAACCGTATAGCTCCTTGCTGATCAGTTCGGTAAACTTTGCTATTGATATCTTCTAGTCGTGTCAAGGTTTCCTGATGGGGGAGTTTCGTTCGATTGTTCTTTCCAACTGAGATGAGGGTCATCTCTTGTTTGAGCTGTTCTAAAAAGGCTGAACTTGATGATTTTTTAGAGCCATGTTGGCCAGCTTTCAAAACATCCACTTCTAGGTCAGGATACTGCTTCAGCAATGCCTTCTCCCCCTTCTCCTCCAAATTTCCTGTGAAAAGAAAGTTTTTATCCAAGAGTTTTCCATACAAAACCAGGGAATCTTCATGACCTCCATCTCCAATTTTCCTTGGAGATAGGACTTCTAACTGACTTCCAAAAATTGTCAACTTCTCTCCTACTGTCAAACTGCGCACCTTGGTTTGAGTTGCCTGTAGTTCTACCACAAATTCCTTCTGTTTCAAACTACCTTTTGACACTAAAATCTCCGCTACATGGAAAGCCTTGGTCACCTCCAACAAATCTCCAACATATTCCTTGTCCGTATTGGTCAAAATTAGCTGGTCAATCTTGGATACTCCGCGACTTTTGAGATAGGGTATCAAGGTTCGCTGGGCATTACTGGTCGTCGCCTTTTCTTGCCATTTTTCGATTTTCTTATCAGATTCTGCCTTGCCACCTACATCTATGAGAATGGTTTTCCCAGTTACATCCCGTAGGAAAATACTTTCCCCTTGCCCCACATCCAGCATGGTAATTTCATTTTCCAGTGGATACTTGGTCAGGAAAAAGAGACCTGTAATCAATAAGCTCAATACTGCTAGCCTTTTAATGTTTTTCCTCAAATCATAAACTAAAGCCAAGGAAATTAACAATAGGATTAAAAGGCATGCATTGGGTTGTCCAAAGACCAGAGGCCTACTTGCCACCTGCGACACCAAGCGAATCATTCCCTCCAACCATTCAAAGATAAAATTCAGCTGAATGACTGGATAGAGAAAGGAAAGGGCAAATATGATAGATAAGAGCGGTAAGAAGACCAAGTCAAATAGAAAGGAAAAGACAAAGGTCAAAAGGATAGACCAAGGCTGAAATTCTGCAAAATAGAAGGATAGGATGGGTAATATTCCCAAGGAAATGACTAGACTTTCTCTAGCAACAGCCTTGAGGCCTTCTCCTTCTTTGCTGGTCATGGTCAAGATAAAAGCATAAGCACATGACAAAACTCCTCCTGCAGTCAGGAAAAAGTTAGGCATAATGATAAATAGGACAAGGACCGTCAAGGCAAAATTATCAAAGCCCTTAACCCCATGTTGAGCCAGTAGCTTTTGCAAGAGACTGCGAATAACCGAAGTTGAAAATCCTGTCAGACCAGCATAGAGAATGGAAAAGGGATAGGTCAGCCATTTCAACTTTTCTTGGGTCAAGCCCAATCGCAAGAGTAGTTTCTTAAATCCGTCCATGAAAAAACCTACCTGCATACCCGACAAGGCAAAGAGGTGGATAATTCCTAAACTAGAATAAAGCCCGTTCATCTCCTCAAAGTCGGTGTCCAGATGTCCTAACAAGAGCCCTGTCATGTAATTGCGCATAGGGTCTGGAAAATGCGTCTTAATCCAAACCACAGTCTTTCGACGTAAACTGGACAGATTTTCTCCTATATCCCAACTGCTAACCTTTTGAAGTGACTGGATTCTTTTGATAGTTAATGTTTGGTAAATCCCTTGAGTTTTCAGATAGGCTTGGTAGTCAAAACCACCAAAATTTCTCTGCCCGTCTGGTTCTGAAAGTTTTCCTTCTAGTCCTATCTCATGAAGGTCGGTTAAAGCTTGAAAGGCTTCTTTCTCCTCCTCGGACTGGAGTTGATAATAGACTTGAAAAATGCGGCCATCGGCCTTGCCACGAAAGGATAGACTATCACCATTGACCTTAACAGTGTCTGGTAAAATCCGTACCCTTTCAACAGAATCCGCCAAATTTTGACTCGCTTGACTCTGTTGCCAATTTTGAAACAGAAACCAGAAACCAAAGATTCCACAAATTATTAGAACTTTACCAGCAGATTTCCACGGAAATTGGATAAAGAGACAGACTAGCAGAAAAACAAAACCTAGTAGTGCGAGATAAGATGATGAGAAAATGGCGTAGTAAAGCCAAAGCAACAGAAAACTAAGGTAAATTAGGGGAATAGAGAAATTCTTAATCCACTGTAACATAATCTTTTAACTTTTCTATGGTCTTGGCACCAATGCCAGAGACTTTCTTGAGTTCATCAACCGACTTGAATTTCCCATTTGCCTCACGATGGTCGATAATATCCTGAGCTCGTTTGCCACCCAGTCCTTTGACCTGCTTGAGTTCTTCCAGACTGGCCTTATTGAGATTGACCTTCTTTTCCTTGCTCGTTGAGGAAGCCGTCCCAGGACCTGCCTGCTGACTAGCTGCTTCTTCTCCCTTAGTTGGGACGTAAACCAGAGCCTCGTCACTAACTTTCTGAGCTAGATTGAGCGACTTGCTATCTGCTTGTTCTGTCAAGCCACCAGCCTTCTGAACAGCATCATTGACTCGACTACCTACAGGCAAATCATAAATCCCTGGCGATTTAACAGCACCTTTGACATCTACTGTGATTAGATCTTGTTCAAGGGGTTCTTCCTTTTCTTCCTTCTTTACTTCCTTTTCGGATACCGAATCCTTGGAAACTGCTACAACTTCTGCCTGCAAATTCGTTTCTTTGACAGGTGTGTGTGGATCTGGTTTTAGCAGGAAAAATCCGCCGATAAGCAAGCCTAGACTAGTACAGATGACGATGATTTTATACTCTTTGATTTTCTCGATAATTGCTTCCATATTTTCTCCTCTCTTAGATTATTCGTAAGAGGAAGAAAAAACAGTTGAAAAATTCTTCTCAACTGCTTATTTATTTGCAAAATAGTCTTCCTTGGTCAAGACATAATGAACTCTTGTAACGATTCGGCCTTCTTCATGCTGGTCCATACAAGCATAAGCTTCTTCGTGGGAAAAACGCATTCCTGATTTCTCCATGACCTTTCCTGACGCGGGATTAGCCTTATCGTATAAAGCAACTAACTTGTTCATCCCTATCTTCTCAAAAGCTAGCTTAATTACGGCACGATTGGCTTCTGTCGTAAATCCTTGATTCCAATACTTTTTATTGATAATGTAGCCAATAGCTGCCTTCTTAAGAACAGGATCAATCTTGTGCAAGTCAATGGTTCCGATAAATTTGCCATTGCTTTTTAGTTCTATTCCCCAACGTCCCAAGGGATTAGCCAAGTAGAACTGAGCAATATTATTTTTGGTTTCTTCCAAGCTTTGATTGGTTGGAAAAGTGTAGCGCGTATTTTCTCTGTCCGAGGCATAGTCAAACATTTCTTCCGCATCATCCAAGGTTACAGGTCTAAGCAATAAACGCTCAGTCTCGACTATGGGATACTGAGCTAGTTTTAAAAAGATTGATTCCATACTTCTCCTCCATTTAAAAATATTTTCTACCAGTCTAGCATAAAAAAGAAGTTACAACAAGTTTTCCTTGCTTTTTAAAGCGGTTTCATATAGAATAAAATCATCACCTTATTTTTATAGATAATGTGATAAATCATTTACAACCCGTCAATAGAAAGGGAGTTTTTCTCTATGTTAATCGGAATTCCAAAAGAAATTAAGAATAATGAAAACCGTGTTGCCCTCACACCTGCTGGTGTCCTCAGCTTAGTCGGTCGTGGTCATCGCGTCCTTATCGAAACAAATGCTGGTCTCGGTTCAGGCTTTACTGATGCTGACTATCAAAAGCAAGGAGCTGAAATTGTCGCTAGTGCTGGTGAAGCTTGGGCTGCAAAGTTAGTCGTGAAAGTAAAAGAACCATTACCTTCTGAATATGAGTACTTGCGTGACGACCTGCTTCTCTTCACCTACTTGCACATGGCCGCTGCTCCTGAATTAGCAGATGCTATGCTAGCAGCAAAAACAACAGGGATTGCCTATGAAACTGTCCATGATTCCCAAGGCCAGTTACCACTCCTCGTTCCTATGAGTGAGGTTGCAGGCCGTATGGCAGTCCAAATCGGAGCTCACTTCCTAACCAAACAAGCAGGAGGTTCTGGCGTCCTACTGGGTGGTGTACCGGGTGTACCTAAAGGAAAAGTAACCATCATCGGTGGTGGTGTCGTAGGGACCCATGCTGCCCGCATCGCTTTAGGATTGGGAGCGCAAGTGACCATCCTTGATATCAGTGCTAAACGTCTCTCCGTTTTAGAGGAGGTCTTTGGTCATCAAATTCAAACCCTTATGTCCAATTCGCTCAACATCGAAGCCAGTGTGAGAGATGCGGATGTGGTGATCGGAGCGGTTCTCATCCCAGGTGCCAAAGCACCAAAATTGGTGACAGATGAGATGGTCAAGCAAATGCGTCCAGGCTCTGTCATTGTGGACGTCGCCGTTGACCAAGGGGGCATTATCGAGACAGCTGACCGTGTCACAACGCACGATGAACCTGTCTATGAAAAATACGGCGTTCTCCACTATGCCGTTGCCAACATCCCTGGTGCAGTTGCCCGTACTTCAACCATCGCCCTAACCAATGTCACTCTTCCTTATATCGAAGCTTTGGCTGGTAAAGGTTTTATACAAGCAATCTCTGAAGATAAGGGCTTGCGTCAAGGTGTGACCACTTATCAAGGTTACTTAACCAGTCTTCCAGTAGCCCAAGGTCTCGATATAAAACATACTCCAATTGATGAACTAGTCTAAAAAATCTAATTATCAGATAAAAGAAAGAGCAATTCCACCTGAACTGCTCTTTTTTGCTATTCTGTTTCTTCTTGGTTTTCTTCACGCTCTTCTTTTTTAACCGGTACTGGTTCATAAGCTCGGATAATCTGAGCGACAACTGGATGGCGAACCACATCCTTAGCTGAAAAATGAACAAAGTCAATCTGATGAATGTTCTTGAGTTTCTCTTGGGCATCAATCAAACCGGACTTGACATTACGTGGCAGGTCAATCTGACTAATATCTCCATTGACAATCATCTTAGAATTAAAGCCTAAACGAGTCAAAAACATCTTCATCTGCATGATGGTCGTATTTTGGGCCTCATCGAGAATGACAAAGGCATCATCCAAGGTCCGTCCACGCATATAGGCAAGGGGCGCAATCTCGATAATTTCACGCTCCATGAGACGAGTCGTTTGGTCTTTTCCCAGAATCTGATACAAGGCATCGTAAACAGGTCGAAGGTAAGGATCTACCTTCTCCTTGAGATCACCCGGAAGAAATCCTAGACTCTCTCCTGCTTCCACTGCTGGACGTGTCAGGATAATTCGCTTGACTTGCCCACGTTTAAGAGCTGTCACTGCCAAGGTCACTGCAAGAAAGGTCTTCCCTGTCCCTGCAGGCCCAATTCCAAAGGTTACATCGTGCTGTTTGACACTATCAACATAAAGCTTTTGACCTAAGGTTTTGACACGGATAGGCTTCCCTGTGTTGTCCTTGATAATTTCTTCTTCGTAAAGGGCGACAAACTTGTCGATTTCATCGTTTTTGACCATGCTAATTGCAGTCACCACATCTGGCGTACCAACGGTCATCCCACGGTTCACCAAGACCATGAGAGCTTGAATAACCTGACGGGCTTCCTCACAAGCAGCCTCTTCTCCCAAAACCTGGACAATCTCCGTACGAGCATGAATCACCACATCAAGCTCTTCTTCCATCAAACGAAGATGGCGTTCATTGGAACCAAAAAGATGAAACAGGTCATCTGGATGACTCAGTTGAATGTCTATTGAATGTTCCTTCAAATAAAGAACCTCTCTAATCCTTTTATTTCTTTTTATTATAGCAAAGGGGTGGAGAAATTACTAGCCCAAACCCAGTGAATCATGCTAGTGCTCTATGTATTCTTGCCAGATAGCGTCAAAGTCTCCTAGGTTAAAAGAGAAACTGGCATGCTCCTCCAAAAAGCGACTCACCTCATCAAAATCATCTGTGTGTTTTGGAAAGGCTGACTCTTCAAAAGCTAGGTCTGCCAAGATAGCTTTGGGACTGTTACTTTTAGGATTGCGCTCGGTCATGAGCCAAGTGTAAAATGATTTTCTCATATGTCTCCCTAAATCAACTCTGTCCCAAACTGGTCTTGCTTGATTTTACCAGCCTTCATCAAGCCACCGAGTGCTTTCTTGAACTGACCTTTAGAAATTCCAAAGGTTGCCTTGATATCCTCAGGGGATGACTTGTCATTCAAGGTCATGAAACCACCATTGCTTTCCAAGTAGGTCAAAATCATCTGGGCATCATTTTCCAACATCTCAAAGGAACGTGGTTTAAGGGATAGGTTCAAAGTACGGTCCACTTCACGGAAACCAATAACACGCGCATCTAAAACTTGACCCAAACGTGGCTCTGCGTAGCGCTCGCTAGGATGGATAAAGCCAAGCATGTTATTTTCTGGCAGGTAAACAAAAGTCCCTGACAGCTTGAGGCGGTAAACAATGGCTGGCCAGTTTTGGTTCTGCATGTTGTTGTAGGCAGGACGAGCCAGACGTTTGAAGTCTTCTTGATAAGCCAAGAGTCCCCAGATACGGTCTTTCTTGTCCACTTCGAGACGGATGTAAAGTTGGTCGCCCTTCTTAGGCCAGAGTTCCTTGAGCTCAGGGAGAATATCGAGTGACACAACGATTTCCTTGTCAGGAAGGCCTGTATCCACAAAGACACCCAAGTCTTTACGAACTTCCGTTACAGTTCCCCAACCAAATTGGTCCTGAGTGGCGGTCACTTCTAGAGTGGTCAGGCGGAGTTTTTGCTTCATATCCGTGTAGGCAAAACCTTTGACCGTATCCCCTACCGTATGTTGACCTTCTTCCTTAGCAAGAGCATAGGTTTGACCATCCTTTTGCACAAAGTAAAAACGGTCGTTTTCATCGATGATCAGTCCAACGATAAAACTTGCAAGATTTGTATTCATATTTCCTTCTTTCGAATAAAACTCAGCCAGCAATGCCAACTGAGTTTTTCTGTTTATTTTTAGACTTCCAAAAGTTCTTTCTCTTTGTTGGCAGTCATGTCGTCGATGTGTTTAACAGCATCGTCTGTTACTTTTTGAATGTCTTTTTCAAGAGTCTTCAATTCGTCTTCAGTGATTTCTTTTGCTTTTTCTTGTTTCTTAGCTTCGTCCATAGCATCGCGACGGATATTGCGGACAGCCACCTTAGCATTCTCACCGACCTTCTTCACTTCTTTAGCAAGGTCACGACGAGTTTCTTCTGTAAGAGCTGGGATAACCAAGCGAATCACAGAACCGTCATTCGCTGGTGTGATACCAAGATCAGAAGCGTTCAAAGCACGTTCGATGTCTTTCAATGAAGACTTGTCAAATGGTGTTACCAACAAAACACGCGCTTCTGGAATGGTAATTGAAGCGATTTGGTTAAGAGGAGTTTCGACTCCATAGTATTCTACATGTACACGGTCAAGCAAGCTTGCATTGGCACGGCCAGCACGGATACCACCAAATTCACGAGCAAGTGATTGGTGAGACTGGGTCATTCTCTCTTTAGCTTTTTCAATAATTGCGTTAGCCATAATCTTTCTTATTCCTTTTCTTCGATATTATTTGAAACTGTTGTTCCGATATTTTCACCAAATACGACACGTTTGATGTTGCCTGGTTGGTTCATGTTAAAGACAACCAAGTCAATATCGTTGTCCATTGAGAGGGTTGAAGCTGTTGAGTCCATGATACGGAGACCTTTATTGATAACGTCACGGTGGGTCAATTCTTCAAATTTAACAGCTGTCTTGTCCTTCTTAGGATCGGCATTGTAAACACCGTCGACACCATTTTTAGCCATAAGGATGGCATCTGCTTCGATTTCAGCTGCACGAAGGGCCGCTGTTGTATCGGTTGAGAAGTAAGGTGAACCAATTCCGGCACCAAAGATAACGATACGGCCTTTTTCAAGGTGACGAAGGGCACGGCCACGGACATAAGGCTCTGCCACTTGTTGCATAGCAATAGCTGTTTGCACACGTGTATCAACCCCAACTTGTTGCAATGAATCTGCCATCACAAGAGCATTCATAACAGTCCCAAGCATTCCTGTGTAATCTGCCTGAACGCGGTCCATTCCTGCTTCTGCAGCAGGTTCGCCACGCCAGAGATTTCCTCCACCAATAACAAGGGCAATTTCGATACCTAAGCTATGAACTTCTTGAATCTCTTTTGCGATTGTTTGAACTGTTTGGATATCAATCCCTACGCCTCGTTCACCGGCAAGGGCTTCACCTGATAACTTGATTAAAATACGTTTATACTTGGGATTCGCCATTTTCACTCTCCTTCTTTTATCCTACCTATTTTATCACAATTTCTAAGATTTTTATAGTATCATGAGCAATTCTTTCAAAAAAATTAGACAGTTAAAAATTCTTCTAGGTCGCTAAGAGCGCGCTCTGCAATTTTTTCATAACGAGCCTTCTTATCACGAATACGCTCGCCTTCCAACTCCTTGATAATCCCAAAGTTGACATTCATTGGTTGGAAATGTTTGCTGTCAGCATGGGTGATATAATGAGCCAGACTTCCAATCGCTGTGGTCTCTGGGAAAACAGCCTCGCTTTCTCCCTTGAAGAGACGAGCGGCGTTAATTCCCGCAACCAAGCCTGAAGCAGCTGACTCAACATAGCCTTCCACACCTGTCATCTGACCAGCAAAGAAGAGGTTTGGCTGTTTCTTGGAACGATAGGTCTGCTCAAGAAGATTTGGTGAATCCATGTAAGAATTGCGGTGCATGACACCATAACGTACAAACTCCGCATTTTCAAGACCTGGAATCATTTGGAAGACACGCTTTTGTTCTCCCCATTTGAGGTGGGTCTGGAAACCAACAATATTGTAAAGGCTACCAGCCGCATTGTCCTGACGAAGCTGGACAACCGCATAAGGGGTTTTGAATTCTCCATCACGAGGTCCTGTGTAGTCGTCTGGATACTCAAGACCGACTGGTTTCATAGGGCCATAAAGCATGGTTTTAATACCTCGTTTGGCCATGACTTCGATAGGCATACAGCCTTCAAAGTACTTTTCTTTTTCGAAAGAATTGAGCGGTGCTTCTTCCGCACTGACCAAGGCTTCATGGAAATCCATAAACTCTTGCTTGGTCATTGGAGCGTTGAGATAAGCGGCTTCTCCCTTATCATAACGAGACTTGAGATAGACCTTGCTCATATCTATAGTATTGACATCGATAATCGGCGCTGCCGCATCGTAGAAATAGAAACCATCGCCGTCATTAAGAGCATGAATCTTTTCAGCCAAGGCATCGCTAGTCAAGGGACCAGTCGCCACAACTGTAATAACATCAGTCGGTAATTCTGTAATTTCATCACGAACCACTTCAATCAAGGGATGGTTGGCAACTTTTTCGGTTACCATTTGGGAGAAACCATCACGATCCACCGCAAGAGCACCACCTGCAGGAACACGTGTAGCCTCAGCAGATTCCAAAATAACAGAACCCAAGCGACGCATTTCTTCCTTGAGAAGACCCACTGCATTTGTCAAAGCATCCCCACGAAGAGAATTAGAACAAACTAACTCAGCAAAATTGTCTGTTTTGTGTTGAGGTGTTGACTTGACACCACGCATTTCATAAAGTTTAACTGGAATACCACGTTCTGCAATTTGGTAGGCTGCTTCAGAACCTGCCAAACCAGCACCGATAACATTGATATAAGATTGAGACACGACACTAATACCTCTTTGGGTGGAACCTCAGTCCATATTCAAACAAGCTACTGGACTGTTTGACACCCACAAATCTTTCTAATTTTTTCTTCTACTAGTATAACAAAAAAAGGGAAGAAGGCAAACTTCCCTGTTTAGTCATTTTCTTGATTTTCTTCCCAATCGTGATAGGCAGCGTATAGCTGGCTTTTATTCCACTGGTAAATCTTAGCTACTTCCTTGATAGCTTGATTTTTCTTCATGCCTTGCTGGATGCGGACTTGGATTTCTAAGAACAAGTCCTCCTCGTCTTTTTCCTCCACATCCTGACTGGCACCTTCAACAATGAGAAGGCATTCTCCCTTAAGTGGCGTTTCAGAGATGCTTTCCAGCAATTCAGAAATTGTACCTCTTTGGTATTCTTCATAGATTTTGGTCAATTCTCTAACCAAGACGACCGAGCGGTCACCATAGACTTCTAGCATATTTTCTAACGTATCTGCCACACGATGGGGAGATTCATAGAAAATCTGGGTTTCTGGATAGTCTTTTTTCGAGTCGAAAAATTGCTTTTGCTGGCCTGATTTTCTCGGTAAAAAGCCGTAAAAGATATGTGGCTGTGGCGCTAAACCACTGGCAATCAAAGCAGAAATTCCTGCAGAGGCACCTGGAACAGTCACAACCGCAATTTCTTCCTCAATGGCTGCCTTAACCAAATCATGACCAGGGTCTGAAATGCTAGGCAGACCCGCGTCGGATACCTGAGCAATGCTTTGTCCTGCTTTCAGGAAACCAATCAAATCAGGAATTTTTTCCTTGGCATTGTGCTCATGAAAACTAATCTGCTTAGTAGAAATGTCAAAATGCTTGAGCAAAAGCCCTGTATTGCGCGTGTCCTCAGCTGCAATCCAATCTACTTCTTTCAAGGTCTGGATAGCACGAAAAGTCATATCATCTAGATTTCCAATCGGCGTTGCCACTAGATACAGCTTGCCATAGGGAGACTGCCCCTTAAAACTTTTTTGAATCTGCATGCCTACTCCCTGTACAACAACTCGTCACAGAACATACATTCCTCGTCCTGCTCTCGACGTTGTCCATAAAAATCATTACAAACGTGAAATCCATCACGGTAAATGCGACGGACACTTTCTCGAACATGCTTGGCCTTGACGGGAGCATCTGCTTCCACCTCGCCCAAGCGTTCGCGCAACTTACTATTTTCCAAGCGAAGAGCTGTATTTTCCTCTACCAGGCTCTTGAGATTTTTCTTGATAGCTTCCACATCGGCCAAGGTTACCAATAACTGTTGGGAAAAATCATCCAGCGCGTCAAATAATTCTTTTTTGTCCATAAAACAGCCCTTTCCTTTCATTATCGTTCATTTTTGAGTTTATATTTCTTTCAAGACCAGATATTCCATGGCATTTTGAAAGCTGACATTAGCTTGCCACATTTTTCTAGCTTCTAGCAAATCTTGTAAAATCACTCTTACTCTTGCTTGTAGGATATCTTGTCCACAGAGAACTTCAAGAATCCGTAAAACCTGATCTTGTTTTTCCTTGTCATCTGCCAAGCTAGCTAGTTTGGCAACTTGCAAATAACTTTCTTTTTTCTTAGCCACTAACCAAGTCAGCAGGCGTTCACTTTCATCAACCAAGGTCCAAAAACTTGCCTGATTAGCTAATTTTTCTGCTTCAGCTCGCGATTGACTAAACTGAGCTAGGAGAGTCGCTTTTTTCTTAACCAGTCCCATTTGTTCTAAGAGCAAGATGAGGTTCTCTTCTTGTTTTTTAAAGTGGAAAATCTGGGTCCGACTTCGAATTGTCGGTAAAATCTTCTCCTCATCGCTGGTCAAGAAGAAAATATAAACCTCACTCTGGGGTTCTTCGATGACCTTGAGCAGAGAATTGGTTGCATTAGGATGCATTTTCTCAGCTTGCTCGATAATAAAGACCTGTTGTTGGTTTTCAATCCCTGCTTGAGAAAACTGCCCCACTAATTCTCGAATCCGTTCTGTCTTGATGACCTGATTGACTGGCTTGATTAAAGTAACATCGGGAAATTCTCCCTGTTCAATCAGCTTACAATTTCGGCAGTTTTCACATGGTAAAACACCTACTTTATCTGTACAAAAGAGGCTCTTAGCTAAAAATTGCGCCATTTCCAAGCTTCCAAAGAAACCTGAAAAGAGGTAAGCATGATTGACCTGGTCTTGTTCTAGGATACGGACAAAGCGGTCAAACTGAGCTGGTTGCCAGACCTTTAGTTGATTTTGTTTCATTTGGCCAAGCCCATTCTGTCAAACAAGACAGCCTTGGTATTTTCCACAACCTGCTCCAAAGAGAGACTAGCATCAATCTTGACAATGCGATTTCCTTCTTTATTCAGAAGAGAAAGGTAGCCTTGACGAACTTTTTTATGCAAGTCCAACCCTTCCAAGTCCAAACGATTGACCTCACGATTGCTATTAGCAGCAATGCGAGCCAGTCCTTCTTCCACCTCGATGTCAAAATAGAGGGTCAAATCGGGTTTAAGGCCATCTGTCGCAAACTGATTGAGCCAATCAATGGCATCAATATCCAAGCCACGACCAAATCCCTGATAGGCAAGAGAACTATCGATGAAGCGATCCATAATGACCAACTTGCCAGCTGCAAGGGCAGGGAGAACTTTTTCCACCAAGTGCTGTCTGCGACTGGCGATATAGAGAAGGAGTTCCGTTTTAGGATCCATCTGAGTATGACTTGGGTCCAAAATCACTTCCCGAATCTTCTCCCCAATCAAGACTCCGCCAGGTTCACGGGTCGTCAGCACCTCTACCCCTTTTTCCTCTAAAATTGGTAGCAGAGCCTCTAAAACACTGGTCTTTCCTGCTCCCTCTGGTCCCTCAAGAGAGACTAAAAATCCTTTTGACATGTCTAACTCATTTCTTTTTTACTACTTCTATTCTATCAAAAAAATAGGGGTTTGTGACAATCTTTTTGTCTTCTAATTTCATACTCAATGAAAATCAAAGAGCAAACTAGGAAGCTAGCCGCAGGTTGCTCAAAACACTGTTTTGAGGTTGCAGATGGAAGCTGACGCAGTTTGAAGAGATTTTCGAAGAGTATCAACCACCATAAAAGAGGTAGACAAAACTACCTCTTATTTACCTAGTTCCTGTGTTCGTTTGTAGGCTTGACCAACTGCCTCCATGACTGTCCCTCGAAAAGCATGCGCTTCTAGGCTTGCTACACCAGCGATAGTCGAACCGCCTGGGCTACAAACTTGGTCTTTCAATACTCCAGGATGCTCTTGGCTTTCTAGGACCAATTGCCCAGCTCCTACCACAGTTTGGGCTGCCATTTTCAGTGCTATTTCTCGTGGCAATCCCGTCTGAACACCAGCATCTGCCAAGGCCTCAATAAAGAGATAGACAAAGGCTGGTCCACAACCTGCAAGACCTGTTGCTGCATCGATTAAACCTTCTCCAAGTTCAACCAAAAGACCAGCCTTGGCTAAAAGCTGACAAAAGAGTTCACTGTCCTCAGCCCCACAATTAGGAGACAAGGCATAACTAATCACTCCTTGCCCGATAGAAGCAGGGGTATTTGGCATCATACGAATAATTCGGTGTTGACTTGGAAGAAGACTTGCTAGTTTTTCTAAAGTCAATCCAGCAGCCATAGAAATCAAAAGAAGACTTTCTCTTTTTTCAAGGATGTTCTGATATTGAGAAAGCAAGTCTGAAAACTGAGCAGGCTTCACTCCTAGAAAAATCACATCTGCTTCAGCAAAAATTTCTTCATTGCTAGAAGCCTGACCACCGAAGTTGGCAATGAAAGCATCCACCTTAGCTTGACTACGATTGGCAAGGAGAAGGTCATCACCCGTCTTAGCCTGCAAAACAGCCTTGGCCAAACTAGCGCCCATATTCCCCAAACCGATAAATCCAATCTTCATTTTTTACTCCCTTATCTGTCCATCACCAGCAACTACATACTTGTAACTGGTTAATTCTTTTAAGCCCATTGGACCACGCGCATGCAGTTTCTGAGTTGAAATCCCCATTTCACAACCAAGACCAAATTGACCTCCATCTGTAAAACGCGTTGAGGCATTGACATAGACTGCTGCAGAGTCCACTTGATCTGTAAAGTAAGCTGCAGCCTCAGCATTTTCAGTCACAATGGCATCCGAATGATGAGTACTGTGGGTTTCAATATGAGCAACCGCTTCTTCTAAACTGCTCACTACTTTAACAGCTAGGACATAGTCTAAAAACTCGGTATCAAAGTCTTGAGCCCCAGCTGCTTGGCCAGATACAAACTGACTAGCCTTCTCAGCCAAACGGAATTGAATCGGTTCAAGTCCAGCTTCTTTACGATCCGCAACTAGAACTTGCTCCAAACGAGGAAGGAAGCTTGCTACCTTGTCTTCATGAACCAGCAGAACCTCCATGGCATTACAAACAGAAGGACGACTGGTTTTAGCATTGTTGATAATAGAGAGAGCCTTGTCCTCATCTGCGTCCTTATCGACATAAACATGGACAATCCCTGTCCCTGTCTCGATAACAGGTACGATAGCATTCTCAACCACTGCATTGATCAAACCAGCTCCCCCACGAGGAATAAGAAGGTCTAGATATCCCTTGGCCTTCATCATAGCATAGCTACTTTCACGGCTGGTATCTTCCACTAGTTGAATCACATCTGGATGAATGGTCGTTGTCTCCAAACCCTTCTTCAAGGCTGTGACAATGGCATGGGCCGTTTGATAGGCATCCTTACCACTACGAAGAACAACTGCATTTCCACTTTTAAGAGCCAAAGCAGCCGCATCAGACGTCACATTTGGACGGCTTTCATAGATTATACCAATAACTCCCATAGCTACACGTTTCTTGGTGATAACCAAGCCATTTTCAAGCTGACTTGTTTCCAAAACTTCACCGATTGGATCTGGTAAAGCAACCACTTCACGAATCCCGGTTGCCATTGCTTCTATACGACTTGCATCCAAATAAAGACGATCCAGCATTACATCTGAGATTTTACCCTTAGCAGCTTCCATATCAAGGGCATTGGCTGCTAAAATTTCCTCAGTAGCTGCTAATAAGTGATCAGCCATGGCTAGCAAGGCTTGGTTTTTCACCTCTTCACTAGCTGTGTTAATCGATTTTTTAACAGCCTGTACCTGTTCAAATTGTTCTTGTGTACTTACCATAATTTACCTCTAAAATTCTGTAAAGAGTAGTTGGATTTCAGGAGTAATGGAAATCCAATCGTCACGGTGAATCAAGACACCTTTGGCTTTTTGAGAACGTAACATATCCTCCAAAGCAGATGCTCCAAATTGCACGCGTCCTTTTCCAAGTGATTTTCCACTTTCCTTGTCAAATACTGTCACGATATCACCGTAAGAAAAGGCTCCTTCTGCTTCAACAATACCAGATAAGAGAAGACTCTTTCCATGTTGAGAGAGAGCTTCAGCAGCCCCTTTATCAACCCAAATAGAACCCTGACTCTGAGCATAGAAGGCTAGCCATTGTTTCTGGGTACGAAGTCCCTTCTCTTGAGCAACAAAGTAGGAACCATCCTTGGTCTCCTCAGCCGCCTCAATCATTGCATCTGACTTCAAGGATGAGCAGATATAAACAGGAACGCCCGATTCTGTCGCAATAGTCGCTGCTTTGATTTTTGTTAGCATGCCCCCAGTTCCGTTTGAAGAACCTGCTCCACCGGCCATATCAATAATCTCACGATTGATAGTCTCGATTTTCTCCAAGCGTTTGGCTCTTGGATCTGAATTAGGATTTCCTGTATATAGACCGTCTACGTCTGTCAAGAGGACCAAAAGGTCTGCTTGGACCATGGCTGCTACCTGAGCACTTAGAGTATCATTGTCCCCAACCTTGAGCTCATCAATAACGACACTGTCATTCTCATTGATGATAGGAATCGCGCCACGGCTAAGTAAAACTGACAAAGCCTGATGGGCATTTTTATAACGGCGCTTATCCACAAAGTCATCCTGGGTCAGCAAGATTTGTGCAGAAACGATTTGGCGCAAGAGAAGATTGGTCGTGTATTCTTCCAACAAAAGGCCTTGCCCTACCGCTGCTGAAGCCTGTTTATCAGCAATCTTAGTCGGACGCTTTTTAAATCCTAAGGCTCCAAAACCAGCCGCAATGGCACCTGACGACACCAAAATCAACTCATGACCAGCTTCGTGCAACATAGCTAACTGCTGGGTAATAGCCTTTACCTTACTACGTGATAAACTTCCATCCTCATTCGTCAGAGAAGAAGTTCCTACCTTAAAGACAATCCGTTTGTATTTCATAGTCTCACTCCGATTCTTCGTATTTATCCATTATAACATGAATAGCAGAAAATAGAAAAGAGTTGATAGGAAAAAGAAGGCACTAAACCTTCTTTTTTACTATTGTTCTAATTCAGATCTGTTTACAATCGTTTCAGAGATTTGTGAAGTTGAAGAAGTCAAATCTTGACTAGTTGAAGAACTTGTAACACTTTCGTGTTGACTCGTTTCTTTATTTTCTAGTTCTTTTTTAACTACTTCTTTGGATTCTTTTATTTCCGAATTACTTGTAGTTCTAGTTGTAGCAGATTTCTCAACCGGAACATCCACTAACCAGGCTCCACTTGAATCAACAGTATAGCCTTCTGGTGTCTTACCGTTTACAATCAATTGACCATTTTCTTTCAAGAAGTACCATTTATCCTTGTCTTTAATCCAACCAACAGCTCGCGAACCATCTTCCTTGTAGAAATACCAATCATTTGCCTTTTTAAGCCAGCCTTGCTTCATAGCTCCTGATTCTTCTAGATAGTAATGATGACCAGAAACTTCTATCTCACCTGTCTTCATGATACCAGTAGAATCCATATAGTACCAGGTTTCTTTATCTTTTACCCAGCCCGTTTTCATTTCCCCTGATTGAGCAAAGTAATACCATTGCCCCTTATATTGAAGCCAACCTGTCTTCATAGAGCCATCAACATCCAAATAATACCACTGTTCTTTATCTTGAATCCAACCAATTTCCATCTGGTTTTCTTTGTTGAAATAATACCAGATTCCATCAATTTTCTTCCAATTTTTAGCAGCAACACCAGAGTCTGTCAAATAGAACCAACGATTGTTCCATTTTTTCCATTGATCCTGTAACAAGATACCCGTTTGGTTAAAGTAATACCAGTCACTCTTAATTTCATTCCAACCAACAGCATACTCTCCTGTAGAATCAGGTGCTTGATACCACCAATTTCCATAAGCACTCTTATGCCAACCAGCTTGAAAACTTGGAATCGGCTTGTAGGATGTTGAAATGTTTACTAAACCGTCTTGTCGAATATCAAAAACTGTCGCATCATAGTCTTTGCTGGCTGCGTTTATATGTTGAATTCCCATTGATTCAAGCCAGCTAATATATTCCCTATTTATTTCTTCACCGCTATCATACGAACCAATTGGTGAGGAAGAAGTTTGAACAATTATCTCAGGAGACAAATTTCTTATAAAATTTTTTGTATTAGAATTTTTTGTATCTAAATGATGATTAAACTTCATCAAATCAACTTTTCCAATAAGAGAACCGTACTTGTCTTCTGCTCCATGAACATTATCTAAGTCTCCCCCAAGGTAAATTTTCTTGCCATTGACTTTTACCACACTAATCAAGGAATTGGAATTGTCATCCCAAACAGGTTTAAGATTTCCATTCTCATCATATTCATTTTCATAATTATAGAGCTGAATATCCATGTCCCCAAACTGAAAATGAGCATCTCCTTGTGTGATGTTTTGAATCACTGAAACACCTTTTTCTGCGGCAGTCTGTAAAACCTTATCATAGCCATACAGATTATCCCAAAGACGTTCAGGCTTAGTAATACGATTATCACTATATTTCTTAAGATAGACTCGGTCAACTGGATAGGTAGACAGTAATTCATCAACATTTCCAATATGGTCACTGTGGGTATGTGTTACCAAAATAAAATCAAGCTTTGGGACACCCAATTCCTTCAAACGACGAAAGACACGATCTGTTAGAACATGCTTATAAGTGGTATTGATACCCTGTCTCCATGGATAACGAGAATCACTGCCGTCTGGGAAATCATAATCCTCTCCTGTATCCACCATGGCAAAATGTCCATTGCTTTCAAGAATAATCGCATCACTACCACCTTCATGAACATTTATAAAGTGGATTTTATTTCCTGAACTTTCTTGAGCTTGAACATTCCCATACCATGATAAACCTAAAAAAGCACCTGCAAGTGCTAAACTAGTTAATTTCTTTTTCATTCTTACTTTCTCAATCTCTCCAATGTTTCCTTAAAAATCTCTGGGATATCTGCTGTAAATTCCATGGTCTCACCTGTTCTCGGATGGGTAAAGCCTAGAGTCTTGGCATGGAGAAATTGTCCATGTCCTTTCAAAGTCTTGCGAGGACCATAGACCTCATCACCAGCGACTGGATGGCCAATATAAGCCATGTGAACACGGATTTGATGAGTGCGTCCTGTCTCTAGCTGCAACTCTACCAAGCTGTAATCACCAAAACGTTCCAAGACGTGGAAACGGGTCACTGCAGGCTTCCCTTTAGCAGTCACAGCCTGTTTCTTACGGTCTTTTTCACTACGGCCAATCGGAGCTTCAATCACACCACGATCATTAGGCAGATTTCCATGAACAATGGCCCAATATTTGCGGAGAGACTTTTTATCCTTGAGTTCTTGGGCAAGTGCTAGATGCGCCTCATCATTTTTAGCAATCATGAGAAGACCTGACGTATCCTTATCAATACGGTGAACAATTCCTGGACGTAGAACCCCATTGATACCCGACAAATCCTTAATATGGTACATAAGGGCATTGACTAGGGTTCCACTGGTATGACCAGTACTTGGGTGGACAACCATTCCCTGAGGCTTGTTAACGACAGCCACATCCTCATCTTGATAGATAATTTCAAGAGGAATTTCCTCTGCTACATACTCTAAGACCTCTGGCTCTGGTACATGGTAAGTGACGATATCACCTTCTTGGACAGTGTATTTAGCTTTCTTGACTTGACCATTGACCAAGACCTGCCCTGATTTGATTTGTTCATTCGCGAGACTGCGTGATAATTCTGTCAAATCTGACAAAGCCTTATCTAAACGCAGGCCACCAGTTTCAATTTTAATTTCCATTTATTTCCTCTTTTAGCATTGCAATCAATAAAATAATCACTCCAACCGTCAGATAGCTATCTGCCACATTGAAAATTGCAAAATTGATAAAGTCAAGGTGGAACATATCCACAACAAAGCCCTGACTGATTCTGTCAATAAAGTTTCCAAGACCACCTGCAATAATCAAGGTCAAACCCAAGACCATCCAAAGTGAGTCCTCCATGTGTTTATGTAGATACCAAATGGCACCTACCATAACGACCAGTGTAATGATAGCAAATAACCACTGCTGGTCTTGTAGCATGGAAAAGGCTGCACCTCGATTTTGCAGGTAGGTCAAACTAACGAAATTGGGAATCCAAGAGCGTACTTCACCCAGTGGAATCTGCTGGACGATATAGGATTTTACCAACTGATCAAGCCCAATCAAAAGTAGTACAATGACTGCCACTATTCCTCTTTTTTTCATGATTTCCTCTTCTGATTAAAATATTCTTGCATGACTTCTACAAAGAGAGTCCCAGCTTGACTCAGCTCCACTTCTTCACGTTTAACATAGACCATGCGATTATCTAGGTTATCCTTGAGACGAATGACTGTAATCCCATTGACACTGTCACTATCTAAAAATCCGGAACCTGTTGCATAAGCGTCCGTCCGCTCCAAAATACCATTCAAAGTAGCACGGTCTGTCACATTGAACATCTGCGAGCTCGCACTGGTATCAACAAAGTTCTCTGAATAATAAAGGTACTCGTCTTTTTCTTGAGTGAAACGAACCGTTGGTAGATCAGCTAAATCCTCCATAACCAATTCCTCTTTCTGAGCCAAAGGATGCCCCTCGCGGAGATAAATGTGGGTATGGAAGGAAATCAATTCAATGACCTCCAGACCTAGCTTTTCAACCCGTTGCATAATACCTTTTTTATTTTGATTGTTGAGGTAGATAATCCCGATCTCACTATGCCCTTGCGCTACTTCATCTAAAATTTGAACAGTAGTTGATTCAAAAATACGAAAGTTCTTATAATCAGGATAGCGCTCTGAAAAGGCCGTAATGGTTGGTGGCAAGAAGTCATAGTGCTGACTAGCAATGGAAAATTCATCCTTTTCTTCCTCAGGATTGGCATACTGATTTTGAAAAATATCAAATCCTTTAACCAATTCTTGCGCTTTTTCATAAAATTCCATACCACGACGAGTCAAGAAAGTCCCTGAGCTGGTCCGACGGAAAATCTTAAAGCCCAACTCTTTTTCCAAATCACGAACAGAAATAGACAGACTCGGCTGACTAACATACATCTTTTCAGCAGCTTCACGAAAAGTACCGCTATTCGCAATAGCCACAACATAGCGTAATTGTTGAATGTTCATCTTCTACCCCCAACTTCTTTATCTTTTCATTATACCATATTTTAGAAGTTTTCCAAAAAGGAAAAAAGTCTGGAAATTTTCAAGTCTAAGCGAATACTCTAATACCCCAATACAAGAATTAGAATGATATCTTTTTTCAGTCCTCATTTTATTTCAAACAAATAAAAACAGCAAATCTTCTTGATTTACCGTTTAAAACATGATATAAATTCGATTTCCCATTAATTTATGATAAAAGCCTCTTCAATCCTATTAGCTATATCTGGATTTACTTCCCAAATACCAGCATAAGGTTGCTCAATATACTGTCTTTTCTTCTTAGTATATAGATATACTACACTATCCTTTTCTTCATTCTGATGAGTAAATTTGATAATGATGTAATCTTTAACATTTGTCAGTTGATCATTTAAACTTTCTAAAGTTGTGGATTTTGACTGTTTCTGTATCTCCTCAATCAATTTTGAAATTTCTTCTCTCTTGTTAATAGTTTTAACATATTCAGAAAGCTTTTCCTGCAGAGAAATAACAGAGATCGTTTCAGATTCAGGAAGAATCAATTTTTTCTTACTAACACAAGTAGATAGAACAAGAAAAGAGATTGAACAGACTATTATGGGGATAAACTTTTTCATATAGGTTCAAATCCTTTCCATATTCCTGTTTTCCTACTTAGATACCGTTATAATATCAAACCTTAGCAATTTTTACAATATCTTATTCTCTTATAAATTTCATGATTCTAAAAGCTCTACATTCAATTATTTTTTCATTGTAAAATAAAGTAGCCGACAAGTTCGCTTCTTACATTGGTTTTTAAAATATGGGTATCAGCGTGGGTATCAAAACAAAAAAATAGGCTCTCCGAAAACTCGGAAAGCCTTATTTAATGCTACTTCTAGCTTCCTCGCCTTTATATTTCAAGGCTCGGGATAAAAAGGTTCACTGGACCTTTTTATTTAGCGATTGGGTAAACAGAAACTTGTTTTTTATCGCGTCCTTTACGTTCAAAGCGTACTACGCCTTCAACTTTAGCGAACAAAGTATCGTCTCCACCACGTCCAACGTTTACCCCTGGGTAGATGTGTGTACCACGTTGACGGTAAAGGATTGATCCACCTGTTACAGTTTGTCCGTCAGCTGCTTTAGCTCCAAGACGTTTAGCTTGTGAATCACGTCCGTTTGATGTAGAACCTCCACCTTTTTTGTGGGCGAAAAGTTGCAAGTTGTTAAGAGTCATTTTTAACATAATGTTTTCCTCCGTGTTAGTTTTCTGTGATAACTCTGGTTTGGACGAACTCTGAAGAGTTCTCCGATAAGTTTGCCATACCTAAGAAAAATGATTCAAAGAACAACTGGGTCATTTCTCTCTGGTGTGAAGGAAGATCTTTTGGAATTTCAACCATCAGATAGCCACCTTCATCTTCGTTTAATTCTAGGATTGGTTCATAGCCTGCAAATTTCTCAATAGAATTGATAAAGTTAATGGCAAGCGTAGAAACCGATGCACACACGACATCTAAGCCGTATTCGCCACTCTCGGCGTGTCCAGTAATTTCCGCACTCCTCAGCTCGCCATCTTCGGCTCTCTCAAAGACTGCCTGTATCATGTGTTCTCCTTAAAATTAAGCGTTGATTGCGTTGATGACAACTTTAGTATATGGTTGACGGTGACCTTGTTTACGGTGGCTACCTTTTTTAGGTTTGTACTTGTAAGTAACAACTTTCTTTTGTTTTCCTTGTTTTTCAACAGTTCCAACTACAGTAGCTCCAGCAACAAGTGGAGTTCCGACAACAGTGTTTTCACCACCAACAAGAACAACTTCGTTAAAAGTAACTTCTTGACCAGCTTCCACGTTCAATTTTTCAACGTAAACTGCTTGACCAACTTCAACTTTAACTTGTTTTCCGCCAGTTTTGATAATTGCGTATGTGCTCATTATGCACCTCCTATGATTTTTATGGGTTTCCCCGAATTTTTGTGAAGACTCGCCTAGCATCGTGGGACGAACCACTTAGAATAACGATGTTCGTGCGGTTGCACAGGAACGTGCATAGTCAACTCTTCAAGTATAGCATATCTCCTGTTTTCTTACAAGTAATAACACCTAAAATGAATCTTTTTCTTTTACTTTTTTCTGCAACTTGGCAAAAAGCATGCTGAGGTAAAAAATGCTCATCATAATAGGAACACCAAGAATAGTCTTTTCATGATAGAAAATCGTCAAATAGGCTGAAAAAACAACGCCAAGAACAAAACTACTAAGAAGGCTAACAAATATAAACCCTTCACGCAAAAAAGGAGTGTGCTTGGTCCGGAAATAATCTCCAAAAGCCAGCATGGTCCGTTTAATATTCCCTGTCATAAAGGCATTATTATAAGCAATACCTGACACTTCTCCAAAAGCAGTTGTCACCAGTCCCATACAGAAGGCCAAGGGTGGCACTAGATAGATATTATCTACAGTCTGCGGCACAAAACCAATAATGATTGATAAGATTGCCAAAGGAATCAGTGACAGAATAGGCTTTTTCACAATTCTCAATTTTTCCTTATAAACAGTTAATAAAAAGACTCCCATCATAAAAGCTAGCAAGGTCATTACTTTGGCACTGGCATCAGAAACATTGTGCTGAATGAGTCCCACTGAAAGAAATACGACATTCCCAGTTTGTCCAGCTACAAGAGTATTCCCTCGCACAATAAAAGTATAGGCGTCTACATATCCTGCACAAAACGTCAAAAAAAGCGCTAGCCTCTTAGACTGACGTGATATTTTTCTTATAGGTAATAACCTCATTTTCCCTCCCATTTCATTTACTCATCTAATTATTGTACCACTTTCTTTGGAAAAGACCTAGTAGCTTATTTGAAATTTTGCACCCTCTGTTGGATAGTCCCGTCTATCTATGTTATAATGAAAGAAGGATTTGAAATCGGAAAAGGAGTATCTATGCTTAAATTAGGTGTCATCGGAACAGGTGCTATTAGCCACCACTTCATAGAAGCAGCCCATACCAGTGGAAAATACCAACTGGTCGCAGTCTATTCTAGAAAGTTAGAAACTGCAGCAACCTTTGCTTCTCGCTATCAGGATATCCAACTCTTTGATCAAGTAGAGGACTTCTTCAAGAGCTCTTTTGATGTAGTCTATATTGCCAGTCCAAACTCCTTGCATTTTGCTCAGGCAAAAACTGCCTTGTCTGCTGGTAAACATGTTATTCTTGAAAAGCCAGCTGTCACTCAACCACAAGAATGGCTGGATTTGGTTCAAACAGCTGAAAAAAATCACTGTTTTATCTTTGAAGCAGCTCGTAATTACCATGAAAAAGCTTTCACTATCATCAAAAACTTTTTAGCAGACAAACAGATTTTGGGATCAGATTTCAACTATGCCAAGTATTCTTCCAAAATGCCTAACTTGTTGGCTGGACAGACACCAAATGTCTTTTCAGCCCGTTTTGCTGGCGGTGCTCTTATGGATTTGGGGATTTATCCTCTCTACGCTGCCGTTCGCCTCTTTGGAAAGGTTGAGGATGCGACCTACATGGCTCAACAGCTTGACAATAGCATGGACCTGAATGGAGACGGAATCCTCTTTTACCCTGATTTTCAAGTTCATATCAAAGCTGGGAAAAACATCACTTCCAATCTTCCTTGCGAAATTTATACGACAGATGGTACCTTGACCCTCAACACCATCGAGCATGTTCGCTCGGCTATTTTTACCGACCACCAAAGCAATCAAATCCAGCTTCCTATTCAACAGGCTCCTCATACGATGACTGAGGAAGTCGCTGCATTTGCACACATGATCCAACAACCAGATCTGAATCTCTACCAAACTTGGCTGGAAGATGCAAGTTCTGTTCATGAGCTACTATATACCATGCGCCAGACTGCTGGCATTAGATTTGAGGCAGAAAAATGAAAACCAAACTACCGACTGAATGGCAAGAACTGAGTGACCAACTCGGTTTCCAAGAATTTACCCCCATTCAAACTCAACTATTTGAGCCCCTTCTTGCGGGAGAAAATCTTCTAGGAGTGAGCCCAACAGGAACTGGTAAGACCCTAGCTTACCTTCTACCAAGTCTTCTCAGACTACAAAAGAAAAAAGCCCAACAACTCTTGATTCTAGCACCAAATACAGAGCTTGCTGGACAGATTTTTGATGTATGTAAAACGTGGGCTGAAGCTATCGGCTTAACTGCCCAGCTCTTCTTATCAGGTTCAAGTCAGAAACGCCAGATTGAACGCCTTAAAAAGGGGCCAGAAATTCTTATTGGAACTCCTGGCCGTATCTTTGAACTAATTAAATTGAAAAAAATCAAGATGATGAATGTGGAAACCATCATCCTAGATGAATTTGACCAATTGCTCGATGATTCTCAGATACACTTTGTTGAGAAAATCACTCACTACGCACCTCGTGACCACCAACTTATCTACATGAGTGCGACGACCAAGTTTGACCAAGAAAAGATTGCTCCTAACACTCGCACCATTGATCTCTCTGACCAAAAATTGGACAATATCCAACACTTCTACATGCAGGTGGATCAACGTCACCGAGTGGACATGCTACGAAAACTAGCTCATATAGAGGATTTCCGCGGTCTGGTCTTCTTTAACAGCCTATCAGACCTTGGAAGTGCAGAGGAAAAATTACAGTATCGTGATATCCTAGCTGTTTCTCTAGCTAGTGATGTCAATGTTAAATTTAGAAAAGTCATCTTGGAAAAGTTTAAAGACAAGCAACTAACCCTGCTTCTTGCAACTGACCTTCTGGCTCGTGGAATTGATATCGATAGCCTCGAATGTGTTGTAAACTTTGATGTTCCAAGAGACATCGAAACCTACACTCACCGTGCTGGACGTACTGGCCGTATGGGCAAAGACGGCTATGTTATCACTCTCGTCACTCATCCTGAAGAGCTTAAAAAACTTAAGAAGTTTGCAAGTGTACGAGAAATTGTTTTGAAAAATCAAGAACTCTATATCCAATAAAGCCCCCTTTGCTCTATGCACATCAAGTGTATAGAGCTTTTTTGTGTACAATTCTTCAATTTTATACTCAATGAAAATCAAAGAGCAAACTAGGAAGCTAGCCGCAGGCTGTACTTGAGTACGGCAAGGTGACGCTGACGTGGGTTGAATTTGATTTTCGAAGAGTATTAGTTCAATATCCGAAAAAAGGCTCTATAATATTTGTAGTGGGTAAATCCCCTATGGATATTATGGAGCCTATTTTGTTGTAGAAAAAAAGTCCCATAAGATCTATAATGAAAAGCGACAAAACAACTCATTAGAAAGATTCATATG